>CAZMFK010000133.1:0-4993 GCA_964565545.1 uncultured Caldisericota bacterium
CCTGAAGAAGAAAGCGTGCTGCATTTATTGAAGGTTCCTTATGAAAACGTTTTTGCATGACAAAACGGTGCAAATGATTATTGAGCGCAAGAAAGCTCATGCCCTGGTGATGGGCCATATAGCTTTTTACGATAGCTCGATTAGTGCCATATCGAAGTCTTTCTTTGGTATAATCGCAAGCTTCATAAAATCCATATAACCCTTCCAGCCCTTCATCAATGAGAAAGTGCAAATTTTGTATCGCTGCACGGGGATCAACTAGAAGTGCCAGGAAAGTTGCATATGGTGCACAAACTGCATCTTCAACTAAACCTCTTTTTAGTCCAAGCCAAGGAACACCTATAGCTTTGTATTGGTATTCCAGATGTTGATCTAATAGGTTGTATCCTGATTCTGAAGCTCCCCATGGCATTTTTCTTTGTTTTCCATATTTTTTTTGACTTTTGATCACAAAGGAATAAGTTTCATCGAGCAAAGTATTTTTATAACTTTTCATAATTAACAAAGGCATCAAATATTCAAACATAGATCCAGTCCAGGATACCAGTCCTTTATACCTGTCCACCATCGTCAAGGATCTGCCCAGCTTGAACCAATGGTTCGGAGGGATTTCTCCTCTTGCAATACAAATAAAGCTGGTTTGTCTTGCTTCTGAAGCTAATAAATCATAGTAAGAATTGTTTAATTCGTTATCTTCCTTATTAAAACCAATACTGAACAATTGTTTTTTTCTGACGTACAATGGCATAAAGTTCATTGACTTTTTTATAAAGGTTATTTCCTCAATTAAAGATATTATTTTTTCAGTCCATTGCTCTATTACAAACTTAGCATTTTGGATCATTTTTCTCCATTGATCTAACCAATTCAGAGCTATTTGATATGATTCAGATTGGAACTGTGATATTTGATCCATTAAACTTTCAGCGCAAACCAGGTTTTCTTTGTATATCTCTGGCAAATCGTTAAGCGAGAGAGATTTGTTTTGGATAGACAAAAGTTGCTGGACCAGCTCTGCCACACATGAAGGAGTATCTTCATTTTGTAAAGAGGATGGAACTTGTTTGAGTAGCTCAAGCCAGGGAAAAAAAGTGAGAATTTCCTTCTGGCATGAAGTGATTAAATAATGATATTTGGATTTCCATATTATTTCCTGTCTTACTTGGAGTTCTATCTCTTGGATTAACTCTTCCAATAATTTCGACCAATTCATCAAATCTAAAGGTTTAGTGTCGTCAAGAAACATCAAAGATAGCTTGTTTTTATATAATAACTGACTTTCTTTGCCCCCGCATAAGACAGTATCTTTGATTCCTTGTAAAAACAAATGATCTATCCAGGGTCGGCATAGGATTTCTTTTAATCCTTGCTCCAAACAAATTAAATAGCTTAAAAAATTACCACTATCTACCGTTGATATATATGCAGGTTGCAAAGGTTTTAAGCTTGTAATGTCGTACCAGTTGTATAAATGTCCATTCCATTTTTCAAGAGATTGAATAGTTGTGATGGTACTTTGAATCCGATCTATCATTTCGCTAGAAGTGATATAGCCAAAATCCCTGGCACTTAACGTTGATAAAAGTCCCAGACTGATGTTTGTTGGTGAAGTTCTATTTGCTAAACCTCTCAGAGGATCAGACTGATAGTTATCAGGTGCAAGAAAATGACTCTTGTTGTCTGCAAATTCTTCAAAATAGCGCCAGGTTTTTCTTGCAATACGATGTAGCATCAGTATATCTTTCTCAGGGGTTTCATAGTATTCTTCTTTTGTTTCTTTGCTTAACCAGTAAGCTATCAAAGGCGCAATAGTCCAGAACAGAAAAAGTAGTGATGAAAGATAAATTGCATTTTGTCGAAGAGAGATGGTCAAAGCCATCAACGATATAGGAACTACAAAGGAAAACATCATTTTTTTAAAATAATATGATAACAAAAGTTTTTTTTGAGCTTTATCCAAAGCTGCTGAAGTAACCCATTCCAGTAGATTTTTCCTGGTAATCAGCATTCTTCCCAAAGTGATAAAAATGGCATGCAAGTTCATAGTAGCTTGATAAGGCAAAAAAAGGAAATTTACAATTAATTGAAAGAAAGATGCTTTTAGTCCGGCTATCACGGGGATATGGCGTTTGATTCTGGTTATGCCAGAACGTTTAACTAAATAATATTCCAAGCTAGTTATGAAGAAGGGCAGAGAGATAGTGAAGATAAAAAAACCAAACCAGATATACATATTTCCTGGTAAAACACCTATTAACAATAGCAGAAGTAGGATTAAACTTGGTGATAAGAGGCTGCGCCTAAGATTGTCAAAAATCTTCCAACGGGAAAGCAGGGATAAAGGATTCAAAATTTTCTTTTGTTTACGGTTAAAAATTTTTCTAAAAAGGTAGGGAAATAGTTGCCAGTCGCCTCTTACCCATCGATGGTTTCGGAATGAATAGGCAATGTATTTTGCGGGAAAAGAATCGATCAATTCAATATCGGTTAATAAACCAGTTCTGGCATAAGATCCTTCCAGCAAATCATGACTCAGGATAGCATTATCTGGAAATGCCTGTTTCAGCAATTGATGAAAGACTTGCAAATCGTAGATGCCTTTACCAACATAAATACCCTCATCAAATAAATCTTGATAAACATTTGATATAGCATTTGCATAGGGATCAATGCCCTCTTGGCCTGTAAAAATAAGCGAAAAAAGAGATTTATTTGAGCTTTCAATATCTGTTTCGAGTCTGGGCTGCATGATGCCATAGCCTTCTATCACTATTCCTCTTTTTTTGTCTATAATAGGCGTGTTTAAGGGGTGCGCCATAGTGCCAATCATTTTTTTAGCTGCCCCTATAGGCAAAGTAGTGTCACTATCGAGAGTGATAACATACTTGATATGGGAAAAAGGAAGATCATTGCTTGAAAGATAAACAAAACTAGTATTCTTTCCCCCCAAAGCTAAATCATTAAACTCCATCAAAGCACCACGTTTTCTCTCCCAGCCAAACCATTTATTGTTTGATTGATTGAATTGACTAGATCGATGAAAGAAATAGAAAATGGTTCTGTTGTTCGAGGAATATTTTTCATTTAATGCTTGGATCCCTAATAAAGCGGTTTCTATGATTTTATCCTGGTTTTCAATTCTTTCCTGGTTAGCATCTTTGAAAGCTCCGATTAAAGCAAAATATAAGTTTTTTTCTCGGTTAGACAGGTAGTGACTTTCCAGTTTTTCAAGCATCTCCTTTACTTGCTTTTCTCCTGGAAGCAAAGTAGTAATTACCACAATAGTGCTCAATTTTTCCGGAATACCATCTTTTAACTCCAACTTCGGAAAGATAGCTGGCTGAATAGTTTTACAAACGATGAAATTTACAAGAGAGATAGCTATTTCAGAAGCAGGAATGAGTGTAGCAATACCCGCGATCAACGCATATAAAAACTTATAGTTAATACTGTTGAGAACAGCATATTGCATGGCTAGTCCTACGAAAACCAGTGATATAAGCACAATAGATCCCAGGTATAAAAACTCAGACAATAAATGATTTTTTATTCTTTGTTTTGGGTGAGTATACTTATTATTATCAATCTTTTTTTTAAGGTCCTCAAAACCTTTGCCAATCAAATAATAACCAACATGCCAATAACGAATATCTTTAGTGCTTTTTGCCGCTTTCCGTTTGGAGCTTAGCACAGCTTTTTTGGCTAACTCTACTGCCTCTTTTGCTAAACGAAGGGGCGAGATGTTAAAAATGGAGGACAATTCTTCTACTTTTCCTCGATAAAAATTACGTGAAGCCAAATCCATTTTTGGATAGGTACCATCGGGGTCTGAATTAAGTATTTGATCTACAATACTGACAGATTCAAACAAATCCTCCCAATCCATAGTGCTAAAATACCGTAAACTGGTGATACAATTGCCCATAACCTGGGTGCAAATAGATTGAGCATAATGTTCTTTCTGTGCAACATTTTCTGAAGTCTTGCCCTGCTTCATCAATAGATCATTCATATAATGTATGATAGGGGTATAGCTTAAACCTGAACGTCGCAATCTATACAACAAATGCTCGACAAAAGAAGGGTTTACATTATTTTTAAGAGATAGAGCTTGCTCAAGTTGTTTAAATAGTTTATTTTCTTCTATGCCTCTTGAATCCAGCCAATCTTCAATTGTCTCATCAGCTTTATTCCATTGGATTTTGGTATTTTTAATTTTTTCGCATTGACAACGGATACATTCAAGGAGCGCTAACCTTATGACTATGGGTATAGCCCATATTTCTCTGTCAAATAGAACAGACTGGGATTGATAGGATTTGAGATAGTCAGAAAGTACCTTTTCATTAATTTCTCCATCTTTATGGGCTACCAACTCCAAAGTTATGGAAAAGATTCTCGCGTTGCCCTGGAAATACCCATCATTTAACATTGGCAATCGAGAAAAGTTTTTTTTATTTATATCTCGACGAAGTAGTTTGACTTGCTCTTCAATGATGTAAAAATTGTCCAGTAACCATTCAGAGGCAGAGGGTATAACATTTTTTTTTCGAATATCCTCATTCAATTCTTTATAAACTGAATAGATAAAATCATAATTACTATTCAGTCTGGGTAATGGCCAGCTGGTTTTTACGTTCCTGTATACGCTGAAATAACTGATGTTTTTGGTGGTTTGTTGTTCTTGATGGTCTAAAAAAAGCGGTAGATCGTTGATCGTGTTTTTTTTGTTATGGATGAATTTTTTTAAAAGAAACCACAACACAATAATTAGAAATGCTGTAATGAAAACACTAACGCCAAAAAGTCTTATAACTTCGAGCATAACAATGGGACTCCTTTTTAAAAAAACAGAAAAGAAATAAACAATAGCTACCCACTCTAACAGGGAGCCCAAAGAAAACTTAATCCCACGAGCTGAATGAAATTTCCCGCTTAAAGAGGGATAAATTTCCTACTTTAATATTTTATACATTTATTCTACTTTTTTTTT
>CAZMFK010000134.1:0-4972 GCA_964565545.1 uncultured Caldisericota bacterium
ATATAAGCATCCATGAAAAAGAAACTGCTGCAAAAATCCGAAATACTCAAATTGATGCAGTTAGGAATAAAGACATCGTTAAAAAGGGCGTCCGAGTCTATCAAGATGACTATGTAGGCATATCTGGAGCTTTGGGTGAAGTACCTGAAGATGAACTTCTGGCGCAGGCAAAACAAAACTTGAAAGCAGGCATTGCCTACCCCTTTGATTTATCCGGGGGGTATAAAGATCATCGAATCTCTTCTACTGCTTCCATTGGAGCTGAGGAAGTAATCAGTTATGCGGAGAAGATCCTTGGCAAGCTAAAAAGCGAATACCCCGACTTTGAATTTAGTGAAGTCATTTTGAAGCGTGATGTTTTGCATACCATGAACAACTCCGAAGGCCTGGACTTGCTTTATCAGGATGCTTTCATTGCCATGGCATTAGTGCTTAAACAAAAAAAATCTGCTAACTTGTTTGATGGCATGATCAAATGTTTTACCAGGCAATTGGATATGGAGAAATTTTTTTCCTTTAATGGTTCTCTGCTTGATGCTTTTCATCATCCTGTAGCGCTTCCTGAAGGCGAAAAACTGCCGGTTTTTTATTTTGAACATTCTGAACTGAAGCGTTTTTTAGTTCGCTCTCTCAATGGTGAAAATTATGCCAATGGCAGTTCTCTTTTTAGTCGCAAGCTCCAAGAGCAATTGTTCCATTCCAAAATGAGCATAAGCCAGAACAGAAACTCCAGTTTATTAGCTGAACCCTTTTTTGATACCGAGGGAGTAGTTAATTCGGGGGATACCTATCCCTTTATTAATAATGGAAAGCTCATCAACGTTTTTACGGATAAGCGAAACGCCTCCCGCTACAATTTACCCCATACCGGATCTGCCTCTGGAGCTTATGATGATATTCCGTCTTTGTCTTCAGCGCCTTTGGTATTTGATGCTGATGCCAGGGATATTGAAAATGAGCTTCAGGGTAAGCCCGGAATACTTGTGAATATCAGCGCAGGCGGAGACTTTACAGCGGACGGAAGCTTTGCAGCCCCTGTGCAAGTCAGCTTTTTGTTTGATGGCAAAAAAATATTGGGCAAACTTCCGGAATTTACGGTACGCTCCAATATATACCAGATGCTTGGCTCAGATTATATTGGCACTTTCGATCAGCATCCTTTTTACCATGGGGATTTACTGGATCAGTTGCAAGGTTTTTATATGACGATTATCAGGTAAAAAATTCTATTGCATTAAAGGAGGCAATATGAAATTATTTCATCGATGGGTGATTTTTATCTTCCCTTTTTTGTTGATGGCTCTAGTTTCATGTCATTTCAATGCTCCGAGTAAACCCCCTGTTCCACCTCCTTCTGAAGATCCAAAACAGGTCTTCCAAGATATTGAAAAGGACCTGGTGCTACCTGACCCCATCCAGGATGAAAAAGTACTGCTAACCCCAGAGCAATTCGAATCTTTTGAAATTGTCCGAAGCTCCTTTGATTTACGGGAAGATGGCGGTGAAACTTTATTCGTGCTGGTACCTCCTCATGATTTGAAGCTTGGCGACCATATTCCCAAAATAAAAAATCTTATAAAAAAATTAATCGTGTTGGAAAAACGTTCAGAGCATATCACCATTCTGATCTTTGACAACAAGGATGCTTTGGATAAAGTATATCTTCATCCTGACACCGATGACTTGAACGTTCCGGTTCATTATTTAGCCCGTTATATGGGTAGTCCTGAAAAAGGTGTGTATCGAAATAACTTGTTTATTTTTCCTGTGGCCCCTGACAGCAATCCTGCGGTCAAATCTATGCAAGATATTATTGATTTTGATCCTTATGAATGGTAGAAAGTATTTTTTGATTCTCGCTGGATTTCTTATTTTGATTATATTGAGTAGCATTTTTTATTTGGGTATTTTTCCAAAAGCTACTCCAATAACCACTACGCATAAAGTTCCAATACCCAACAGCATATCGCTGCTTGAAGAAGTAAACTTGAACGGTAGCAAGCAATGGATTTCCATTCGAGGTGTAAACAAAGATCTACCGCTTCTATTATGGATTCATGGAGGACCTGCTTTTCCTCAAATGCCATTTGCTCACTATGTTGACAAAGAATTAATAAAGAAATTTATCATTGTGCACTGGGATCAGCGTGGATCAGGAAAATCATACCACGCCCTTCATCAGGATGATTTTGTATATAAAGACTTGATCAAACAAGATGCTCTGGAGTTGATCTTTTACTTAAGAAACAAACTGGGTAAAGAAAAGATATTTCTACTGGCTCATTCGTGGGGGACTCGAATTGGTATAGAGCTGGCAAGTCAATATCCTGAATATTTCCATGCCTATATCGGAGTTGGACAATTGATATCCCTGAAAACTGCGGTTGAAATATCGCAAAAATGGTTAATGCAGGAAATGCACCAAAAAAACAACCAAAAGGATTTGTTTAAGCTTAGCCAGTTAGAACGTCCGCATTATTTTTATAGGGACTACCGACAATTTTATCAATGGATTGTAAAATATGGAGGATCAAATGATTGGAGTAAATCTCGCATTGTGCTTACCCTTTTTAAGTCTCCTGAATACTGTTTTCGTGATTATATTAAACTATATCGTGGATTTAAACGTGCAGGTAATTATATCCATAATGCAGGAGCAATGGAACAATACAATTACTTAAACACCATCTCATCTTTTGAGATACCAGTATATTTTGTCATAGGAACGCACGATTACATAGCCCCCTATGAACTCGTAGAAGAGTTTTTTATAAAAATTAAAGCTCCAATTAAGAAACTGATTGTTTTCGAAAACACTTCCCATATGCCTTTTTTCGCAGATTTGGACAAATTCACTATGGAAATTTCAAAATTAACTCAGTATCAATTGCCTTAAAAGGTTTGTTTGATATAATGATTAAAATTTATAAAAGTAAGATTTTCAGTTTGAAAGGACAAACAAAATGAAATATGTACCTATTCTGGATTCTTTTAAATTTGCATTTGGCATGATAAAAATAAATTTAAACATACTATTAACACTGGCGTTGATGAATTTGATACTGGGTATCATCCATCTGCTGGTCAATGATATATGGATAAGTCCTATGGCTGAACGCATGGATTTTAGCATAAACGGTCTCTGGCTTATAATTTATTATGTTATTTTTGCAATTCTGGGTACGATCTTACAGATTCTTTACATTAAAGTTGGATTCAAAGTTTATGAATCCAGAGAAACAATCTCATTTAAAGATATTTCATTGCCCTCTGCATCCCTGGTTGGACGGTTTATTCTGGTCATCATTGTTTACGCTTTGTTAATCAGCTTGGGGTTATGGCTGCTTCTCATTCCCGGCTTTGTTATTGCTCTGGCTTATATATTTTGTGAATATGTCCTGGTGGATTACGATTTACCAGCCAAAAAAGTGTTTCGCATCAGCGAAAAACTCACCGAAGGTATTAAGTGGAAATTGGTGGGGTATGTTTTTATTATTTCTTTGCTAGTCTTGCCATTCATAGCTGTAAGTTTTTGGAATGCATTTACGCTTCAACTTAATTATGTGCAGTATCTCGTTTTAACTGTCGCAACTCTGGTGGGTTTGATTAGTAGCTTATCTTGGGTGTATATATACAAAGATATCCAGCGTCAGCAAAATCTTCTGGATCAAGCTCCGGTTTTGGAAGATTCTGCCAGCGCTTAGCGATGAAGGAGGCAAGTCATGGCAAAATGGATTAAAAAAATTGGCATCATTGCTCTAACTATTATACTTTCTAGCTCTATGGTAGTTTATGGGAAAAACCACTGGCAAAATCATACCATCGTTGGATACGGCACGATAAATGGCAATCTTTTTATGCCAACTGTAGTGCAAGCTGATAAAGAGCATTATTATATTCTAGATGCAGAAGGTGTGAAACTATTTTCTAAAAATGATCAAAGCTTTTTTGCTTCTTATCCTGTCAAGTTATCTTTGACCCAGAGTTTTAATGATATCTACTCTATGCAATTTCTTGAATCGCTATTGATTGCTGGCAATTTTAGACAATGGATACAAAAATTAATGGATAAGCCCTTAGATATTTTCTTGCCAAAAGTGGATTTAAAGGTTGACCAGCAAGGTCAATATTATATCAATGATTTTTTTGGAATACGTGCTTTCGATAAGCAGACGGGTGAAAGTAAGGGAGTATTGTATTATCCAATAGATCATCTACCCGAGCAACCCAAAAATGTGTTTTATGATCTTCGGGATCAAATCTTTTATCTACTTTTCTCTTTTTCGGAAGAGATCCATTATTGCACTATGAATCTAAGCGGAGAGCTTATACAAACTAAAATATTGGAGTTTTCTGCAGATAATTCTTCGATAATTGATTTTGCCGTAGCTTCTGACGGTACTATGGCTCTACTACTTCGTGATTATTCGCAATCAATGATTGTGCTTTTAAATGCTAATGGAGAAAAAATTGGAGAAGGAGTTTTAGGAAACAGGAACTTTTCTCCCATGTCGTTTTGCTTTATTGGGAATCGCGAGTTAGCTATCGTTGGCATGAACATACAAAACCTTTTTGGTAAATCTGTAAATAATGTTATTACCCATGTGATTTTTTCCAATGAATCTCGTGAACTTGAACTCGTCGATGAGTATAGCTTTTATGATGATAGTTTTGGCTTTGCTCTGTTTGACATCAGTCATAATGAAGATTCGTATTTAATTGCTTCTATGGGATCTTTTTCCGATATTGCTGATGCTAAAGTGATTAGTTTGCCCTTAGATGAAAACTCCAATTGTGATTCAATACAAATAGGAAGCAGTCCTTATAGCAATGGTCAGACCTTTTTATCTCTGGCCAGCACAATAGATGAAAATGGAAACTTATATCAGCACAGTCTTTTTTCACACCAAATCCAGGTTTTTCAAAATGACGGAACGATGATGCCCAACATTCCTATCAATTTAAATGAGTT
>CAZMFK010000135.1:0-4917 GCA_964565545.1 uncultured Caldisericota bacterium
CTTAAAATACCATCATTTTCAGCAGTTATATTCTTTAAGCTTTTTATAGCAGTCTTTTTGACAGTTTCAAGAGATAAAGTATAATTTCGTTCACTGACATGATGGAGGTTTTGCATGATTACTGCAAATGAATTACGTAATGGAAAAACGTTTGAATTGGATGGAGAGCTCTATATCGTAACCTCCTTCCAGCATATTAAGCCAGGGAAAGGCTCACCCTTTGTCCGTATTAAAATGAGAGGAATTAAAAGCAATTCAACGATAGAACGCACTTTCAGGCCTGACGAAAAAATTCAGGATGCTTTTTTAGAGCACAAAAAAATGCAATTTTTATATAAAGACAGTGATCATTATGTTTTTATGGATAATCAAAGCTATGAGCAGCTTTCGTTATCAGAAAAAGAATTAGAAAATGAATCTTCGTATCTGCTAGAAAACAATTTTGTAGATATCTTATTTTACGATGATAAGCCCATAGGGATTGAGCTGCCAATCACAATTCAGCTTAAAGTCACTCGAACTGAGCCGGGATTCCGGGGAGATACAGCCCAGGGAGGAAGCAAGCCTGCTACTCTCGAAACTGGATTGGAAATACAAGTACCCCTATTTATTGAAGAGGGCGATCTAATCAAAGTTGACACCCGAAGCGGAGAGTATATTGAAAGAGTCAATATCTAAAGCTTTTTATCATGACTCTTTTTCCAAATTCACTAAACCAAAAACTTCACGATAGGGTTTTTATCCTTCTTTATCAAAGAGAGTTTCGGGATGATTCGATTGATTTGTTAAACGAAATGACATTTTCTGAAGAATTTGTTATGTTTCCTATCAATGCTCCAGTTATTCGACTTACTGAAGAGATTCTTTTTCATAAAAATGAAATTGATGCCATCATGCAGGAATTTTTGGTTAATTGGACTATTGAGCGAATTATGACCAGTGACAAAGAAGTGCTCAGGATAGGAATATATGAATTGCTATTTAAGAAAGATCAGGATCCAAGCATAGTTATTGATCGAGCAGTTCGAATTGCAAAAAAATATGGGGATAAAGATTCAGGCAAATTTGTTAATGGCATTCTTGGAGCAATTTATCGAAAATATCTTGAAATTCCTGAAACTAGTGCTCATGAATAATACTTTTTTGTTATAATTATAAAGGGTGGTTCATGTTTGATCTAAAGCAAATGGATGAATACTATCATGAAAAATGGGCGAAGGTCGAGGCAGCCCTTCAAGAATGGTTGGAACCATTAAAAGAAAAAACAGTACTATATGCATCCATAGCATATAGTCTTTTTTCTGGCGGTAAAAGAATCCGACCATTACTAATGATTGCTGCTTATGAAACATTCAGCTCAAGCAATGATATTGAAAAAGTTATTATCCCAGCTTGCGCTATTGAGCTCATCCATACGTACTCATTGATACATGATGATCTGCCAAGCATTGATAATAG
Source organism: uncultured Caldisericota bacterium (assembly GCA_964565545.1). Taxonomy (GTDB): domain Bacteria; phylum Caldisericota; class Caldisericia; order UBA6126; family UBA6126; genus T3SED10-260. The sequence goes on from CAZMFK010000135.1 coordinate 1,459, forward strand.
CGATATGCGAAGAAACAAGCCCAGTAATCATAAAATATATGGCGACGATATTGCCCTGTTAGCTGGTGACGCCTTGCTAACACATGCTTTCACTTTGCTTAGCAGCGCATCTGCAAAAAAATACCTTAACGATAACCAAATAGTAAGTTTGATTCATTGTCTTGCACATCATAGCGGAATTGATGGAATGGTTGAAGGGCAAGCTTTTGAATTAATGCAGCAAGATGTAAAAATGGACCATTTGCATTATATTGATGAACACAAAACTGCTGCCTTGTTTTCAGCTGCATTAGCGATGGGTGCTATTGCTGCAAATGTAAGCGAGGCACATATTCAACATGCCAAAAGCATTGGAAGACTTTTTGGTCATGCTTTCCAGATAGCAGATGACCTGGCAGACTATTCAAACGAAAAAGAATCCGTCAACATTGTCAACCTTCTTGGCAAAGACCAAAGTATTAAGCTTTATCACGAGTATATGGACCAAGCAAACGAAATGCTCAATAAATTACAATCCGATTTTCCTGATCCTTCTTTAAGATCTATGATTACCCTGATGCAAAAAAAATCTTTTTTCTAATATCATGATTCAATTTCCCTTGCCATTTATCAAAACAGCACCAGTGGAAAAATTAAACCAATTATGTTTTGAAGTAAGGAAAATGATTATTGATACAGTATCCCATCAAGGAGGACACTTATCTTCCAATCTGGGGGCAGTGGAATTAACTGTTGCTCTTTTAAAAGTATTTGACCCCTTATTAGACGACATTCTTTTTGATGTTGGCCATCAGAGCTATAGCTATAAAATTTTAACAGACAGAGCTTCACGTTTTAGTCTTTTACGCCAGGAAAATGGCATCAGCGGTTTTCCAGACCCACGAGAAAGCCCTTATGACAAATTTGTTTCAGGACACTCAAGTACTTCATTGGCAGTTGCAGCAGGTTTTTCCATCCAGAAAAAGCTTTTCTCGGAAAACTCTTTTACAATAGTTGTCTTTGGCGATGGTTCAATTACAGGAGGAGAAGCCTTTGAATCCTTAAATGCCATTGGACATCATCAGCTTCCCGTGATAGCTATTCTGAATGACAATGAAATGTCCATTTCTCCCAATGTTGGCGCGATGGCGAAATCGTTCTCAAGATTCCGTAGCAGTTCAACCTATAAACAAATTAGAAAAAGCTACCAAACACAACTTCAACAATGGGGAAAATGGGGGAAATTTATAGATCGCATTGGGGATAAAGCCAAATCTATGGTTAAACAAGCGCTTTTTCCCGAAATGTTTTTTGAAGAATTTGGTTTCTTTTATATGGGTCCAGTTGATGGACATCAGATACCCGAAATGGTTGAAATGTTTTCACGAGCAAAAACCATTGCAAAACCAGTTTTAATTCATGTGTACACTCAAAAAGGCAAAGGCTTCCATTATGCAGAAAATAATCCAGTGCTTTTTCATAGTTCTCCTTCATTTGTTGTTGAAAATGAGTGTTGCAAACCAAAACTTAGTAATAGTACTTTTTCCAATGTGTTTGGAGATGCTTTGTATCAACTAGGCAGAGAAAATTCCAGCATTGTAGCATTAACTGCTGCTATGCAGGAGGGACTCGGTATGTGCCGTTTTTCCAGGACCTTTCCAGAACGTTTTTTTGACTTTGGCATTGCAGAGCAACACATGGTTTCAGCAGCAGCAGGTATGGCACAAAAAGGCCTGAAGCCTGTAGTTGGTATCTATTCGACTTTTCTTCAAAGAGCCATCGATCAGATAATCCATGATTGTGCCATTCTTCAAGAACCTGTAGTGTTTGCCATTGACAGAGCTGGGGCTGTTTCGGATGATGGGCCTACCCACCAGGGCATTTTTGATTTATCTTTACTGCTCCCTATACCTAACACCATCATAATGGCTCCATCTAATGGAGATGAATTGACAAAAATGCTTGGTTGGGCTACGAGCCAAACTTTAGGTCCCATTTTTATCCGATACCCCAAAGATATTGCCTCCTCAGAGACGCAATCACAAACTATAGCGTTGGGGAAAAGTTTTTTTGTTCAAAATGGTAAAGATATAAGCATAATCTTTTTGGGACCTTTTAAAGAGCTATCTTTTGAAATTGCACGACTATTAGACCAGCATCATTTAACTACCCGAATCATTGATGCTCGTTTTGCCAAACCTTTTGATAAGGATGCCATCATTTTAGCAGCAAATGAAACCCAAATACTTGTTACTATTGAAGATGGATGTATTCAAGGGGGCTTTGGTCAACAAATTCAGTGTTTTTTGCTTCAAAACTCAATTTTTACACCCTGTATCTGTTTTGGGCTTCCCAATATTTTCCCTGGTACCGCCAAACGAAAAACTATTCTTTTCCAATCAGGGATAGATGCAGATGCCATCAAAATCAAAATTTTGGATTCATTGGATAAAAAGGTAATAACATGAAAATTGGTCTGTATTTTAGAAAAAAAATAGATCATTTGATCCGTATGGCGGATAATATCGCTACTTTTGTATTGGCAAACGGTTCTGAAGTTTTTATTTCTCCAGAAATCACAGATATGCTGCCGCAGTACCCCACATATTGCAGTAGCCACCTTGCAACTAAACCTGATGCCTTGCTAAGTCTTGGGGGAGACGGCACCTTCCTTCATGCAGCTCAATATGCTTTGTTGGAAGATATACCCATTATAGGCATAAATTTTGGATTTACCGGTTTTCTAACCAATATTGAGAAAGAAGAGATTTATCAATCGCTTGAATTAATTTTAAATGGAGCTTATTCCATTTCCTCCAACTCCTCACTAAAAGCCTCAATTTTCCGAAATGGAGAATTAATAAAATCTTCTTTTTGCTTAAATGATTTTGTGCTTCAAAAAGATCCTATTGAAAAAATACTTCAGATAGAGCTTTACATGGCTACCCAAAAAATTGCTTCATTTAGAGGAGATGGTCTCATTGTTGCAACCCCCTCCGGATCCACTGCTTATTCGCTATCCGCTGGTGGTCCAGTGGTTGACCCATGTTGCAAAGTGTACTTGCTCACGCCTCTTTGTTCTCACAACCTGACAGGAAGAACTTTGATAGTTCATGAAAAGGAAAAAATCTATGCAAATGTACTGTCAAAAGGTGAAAAAACACGTTTCATCCGTGATGGAACTGAAGAGTTTTTCATTAAAGACCTGGATAGAATTATGATTCAAAGGTATCATCGATCATTGAAAATGATTGTATTGCAGGAAAAAAACTTTTATCATACTCTAAATCAAAAATTTCAGTGGGGTTTTTAGTTTTGATTCAACAAATACACATCCATCGTTTTATATTGAGTTGTGACACCGTGCTTCATCCAGGAAAGGGTTTTAATGTTTTTTCAGGTGAAACAGGAGCTGGAAAAACATTATTAATTAATGCTCTTCGCTTTGGAATTGGAGATACCCTACGAAAGGATCTCCAT
>CAZMFK010000136.1:0-2731 GCA_964565545.1 uncultured Caldisericota bacterium
GCAAAACTTTCATATACGGCATGGCCCAATCCATCTTCAAGTGACCCGAGTGATGTGTTTTCATTTATTTTTCTCCTTTTTCAGCCAAAGATGGTCCTGGTATAGAGCTCTTCCAATGCCAACAAAGTCAGAGATGCCCTCTTCAATTACTGAAGTTGCGAAGACCAGATCCGTAATCCCTCCCGTGATGATAGTAGGTACTTTCATGCCTGACTCTTTGACTGCTTGAGCAAAAGGCAGAAAGTATCCCTGAGAGGAGCATTCAGCTGGGCGACTTCCGCATAAGCCACCCGATAGATCCAGGATATCAATTCCTTTTTGCTGAAGATTCTGAGCTACTTTTAAACCTTCTTGCAACGTCAATCCCTCGCAAGCTTGCGGTTGATCGGGCGCCTGGTCGGAAATACCCAGTCGAACAGCCAGCAGGATTTCTTCCGGGATTTTGGCTTGAATAGCTTCCACTAATTCCATTAGCAACCGCATTCTGCCGTTCAATGTCCCTCCATATTCATCCTGGCGATGATTGCACAAAGGAGAAAGAAACTGGGACAACAAAAAACCATGAGCGCAATGTATCTCTATCATATCGTATCCGGATTGAACTGCTCGTGTAGCAGCAGCAGAAAAAGCGTTGATCACCTGCTCTATATCATTTTTATCCATGCTTTTTAGTGGAACTTCGCCACTAGCCCTGCGAACAGAGGATGGACTGAGGCATAAATCAGGTTGAAGAGAAGCAAGGCAATGAGCGCCAGCATGATTTAATTGCAAAGCTGAGACAGCTCCGCCCTGTTTGATGACTTGAACAATCTGGCGATGAACTGCCATATCTTCATCATTCGATATAGAAAGTTGTCCAGGGCTGAATTTTCCTTCCGGGGATACAAAGGAATGCTCTACGATTACCGTCCCAACACCTGAAAAAGCAATGCTCTTGTAATGCTCTTTCAATTGAGAAAGCGCATCGTCCAAATGAAATTTTTCTGTTGCTATGGGAGGAAAAACCAAACGATTGGGGATGATTTTTCCTTTAATAGAGTAGGTACTCCAAATCTTTTGCATCCAAATCTCTCCTTTCGAATCAATAGAGTGTTTATTCTTATCTTTGATATACATCATAGCACGAGTCAACTAAACAAAAAACATCCCGATTTTTGGTTTTTGGGGTAAAATAGGATATAGTCCTAAGCAAGAAAGGCAAAGGTGAGTAAATTGAAAAAACAATGGATAACTCAAGCACTTGAAAAAGCCCAATCCATGGGAGCTAAATATGCAGATTTCCGATGGGAACAAACCGAATCAGAATCCATTTTTTTTAAAAATGAACAATTGGAAGCTCTTGAAAAAGCTCATAATCAGGGTTTTGGTATTCGTGTACTGATCAATGGAAAATGGGGCTTTTCCTCTTCCAGTCAAATTAATGAGTCTTCTTTGCTCAACACCGCCAAAGAAGCATGTGAAATTGCTGAGGCTTCAGCAATGACGGGTGGTCACCCCATCGAGTTGGCTCAGGTTCCATCCGTACAAACCAAAATACCTCACGAGGCAAAAGAAAATCCATTTTCAGTGCCCATGAAAGATAAAATTGAGCTGTTTTCCAAAGCTTGCGAATTGATGAAGATTCATCCTGAAATTGCCATTCGAACTGTCAACTACAGGGCTCGAAGCTTGAACAAACTTTTCGCTTCCACGGAAGGTTCCTGGATCGAACAAGACAGGATGGAAACCGGCGCAGGCATATCTGCTACTGCAGTTGGAAACAACGATGTGCAAGTCCGATCCTACCCCAATGCTTTCGGAGGGAATTATGCCACCTTTGGTTTTGAGTTTGTTCGGGACATGGACTTGCCAGCGCATGCGATACAGACTGCAGAAGAGGCCCGATCGCTTTTATACGCAGAGCAATGCCCTCAGGGGAACAAAGATATAGTGATTGATCATCAGCAACTGGCACTACAGATTCACGAATCCATTGGGCATCCGGCTGAATTGGATCGAGTTTTAGGGTATGAAGCTGCCTACGCAGGCACCTCGTATATGACTCCGGATCTGCTAGGAAAGCTCAAGATAGGGTCCCCACTAGTCAATATTACTGCTGATGCTACCATTCCAGGAGCCCTGGGAGGATTTGCATATGATGATGAAGGGGTGATGGGACAATGCGTCCATATCATCAAAGAGGGAATGTTTAATTCTTATCTCAACTCCAGAGAAACAGCCCACCACTTCAAGCAACATCCGATGGGATCCATGCGAGCTGATGGATGGTCAAAAATACCCATTATTAGGATGACTTCAATCAATTTGTTACCTGGAGATTCAAGCTTTGACGAATTAATTGCCGGCATCGAAGACGGTCTTTTTGTTTCAGGCATCAAAAGCTGGTCGATTGACGACAAGCGCTTAAATTTTCAATTCAGTTGTGAAATAGCATGGGAAATAAAAAATGGCAGACTGGGCAAAATGCTCAAAAATCCAAGTTATACCGGCAACTCGCCGGAGTTTTGGAGTTCTTGCGATGGTATAGCGGGTCCTGAGTGGTGGCATGTATTGGGTGTGCCCAATTGCGGAAAAGGCGAACCCCTGCAAATTATGCGTGTTTCCCATGGGGCAAGCCCGGCTAGGTTTAGACAAATAAAAGTGGGGGTGGTGAAATGATAAGCAAACAAGAATGCGAAGAAGTTTGGAAAATTCTGCAAAATAAAATCAATGCTGACTCTGCGGAATGCTC
>CAZMFK010000136.1:2741-4909 GCA_964565545.1 uncultured Caldisericota bacterium
AGAAGAAAATTTGACCCGTTTTGCCAACTCATCCATTCATCAAAACGTCAGCTCAAAAAAAACCCGTATCCATCTTCGCCTGATTCAGGGCAAACGCTCAGGATACGCTTCTGGCAATGATTTAAGTCAGGATGGCCTGGATAAGCTACTGCAATCAGCTGAAACAGTGCTCGACAACAACAAAGAGGAGGCTGATGCCTATCCACTTCCTGGTCCTCAGGCAATCGAACCCATCCCTTACCCCTACTACGATGAAAGTGATGAATTTGATCATCCTCGCTCCAGAGCCCAAATTGTCCAACAATTTTGCGAAGGCGCAGTAAAAAATCAAGTATCTGCGTTTGGTAGCGTTTCCACAGCCCGAAGAACCATTTACATCGGAAATAGTCTGGGCATAAGCGCATATCATCCTTCCACCGATGCTCAGGCAAGCTGTCAGATGATGAAGGACTCTGCCTCAGGATTTGCTCAAAGCAGTTCAACTTTTATGCACCAGCTTGAAGTAGATCGTGTGCTTGAAGATTCCCTGTGGGGATGCCTCAACAGCCTCAACGCGCGCTCAATTGAAGCCAAGCCCTATGAAGTGATTCTCAAGCCTGAAGCTGTGGAAGATATTATCCAAATGCTTGCTCACATGGGTTTTTCCACCAATGCCATCGTCGAAAAGCGGTCCTTTTTATCTGAAAAAAAAGACGAATTGGTCTTGGATCCCAGGATATCCATCAGCGATGACAGTCAGCACCCGGAGCAACTGCCTATTCCTTTTGATTTTGAAGGAGCCCCAAAGAAGAAAGTTTCCCTTATTGATAAAGGAATATTCAAAAACATGGTCACCGATGCCAAATGGGCTGCAAAACTAAAATGCGAGAATACCGGCCACGCCCTGCCTGCACCCAATCCCTGGGGCCCTTTCCCGATTCATCTGGTACTGGAGGGTAAAGATGCTGTTCCACTCGAAGAGATGATCCAAAACTGTTCCGAGGGAATACTGATAACTCGCTTCTGGTATGCCAATCCAACACATCCAAAAAAAGGCACTGCAACAGGCCTGACCAGGGATGGCACTTTCTATATCCATCAAGGCAAAATTCAGCATGCCATTCACAATCTCAGGTACACTGACAGTTTGGTGAAAGTACTCTCTCAGGTACTGGCATCGGGAGATATCAGCCGACGAAATCATCATACCGTAGCTCCTGCATTGCATTGCGCTTCCATGGAGTTTACCGGTCAAGCTGCAAAATGATTCCCATTCGGGATTCTCCCCGCCGGAAAACCAATCCCATCATTACCAAGACATTAATCTTCATTAATGTCATTGTTTACCTGGGAGCTTTCTTCCTGGGAGTCAGCCAGATAACCATGATCAAAAGCTTTGGATTGATTCCTCTGGAAATCACCCAACAAATTCTCATGGATACACCTTTGACTATTCCAGCGCCCTATAAGCTGATTACTTCTCTTTTTGTGCATGGAGGATTTTTTCATCTGGCAGGGAATATGCTTTTTCTCTGGATATTTGGCGACAATGTGGAAGATTACCTGGGAAAAATTAAGTTTCTACTGTTATACCTTGGAGGAGGCATAGTTGCCAGCTGGATTCAAATAGCTTTTATCCCTGAATCCACCGTACCTATGGTCGGAGCTTCAGGAGCTATCTCGTGTATTATGGGGGCATATTTAGTTTTGTTTCCAAAGGCCAGGGTGGACTTGATGGTCTTTTTTTTCCTGCCTGTAGTGATTCCTGTCCCGGCATCGTTTTTTTTATTTTTCTGGTTTTTATCGCAATTGCTTCAAATGCTTTCCGGGGTTCCAGGAATTGGCTGGTGGGCACATATAGGAGGATTTGGGATTGGCTGGTTAGTTGCCCGTTTATTTTTCAACAAAAAGCCCCCGCCCCCTCCCTATGAAATCATTTACCCTTATGGACCTCCCGAATAATAAATAAAGAAAAGGTTAATTTTTAAAACTATCTCTTATATTCTCACAATTTCCATGTATAATAGTGTATCAGTTAATGCCTCTGGCATGGGAGCACGCTTCCTCGGCGTCTTGCTAAGTCAAAGGTGAAAATATTTTTAAGGAGGATTTTAGGATATGTTATCCAAAGAGGAAAAAACGCAGATTATTCAGGATTTTAAGATTAACGAAGAAGACACCGGGTCTCC
>CAZMFK010000137.1:0-4899 GCA_964565545.1 uncultured Caldisericota bacterium
GAGGAGTAATATCCCTCTGAATAGCTGACACCACCCCAGAAGTTACAGTATAGTCGTAGCCGTAGGGATTGCCGATGGCCACTACCACTTCTCCCACTTGAACATGGTCAGAATCTGCAAATTGAAGATATGGCAGATGTTTAGCTTCAATTTTAATTAAAGCAATATCCGAAATTGTGTCTTTGCCTATAACCAAAGCATCATAGTTTTCTCCTGATTTAAGAGTAACTTTGATGCTATTCGCACTATCGACAACATGAGCATTGGTAACAATATAGCCATCTTCTTTAATGATAAAGCCAGAACCAAAACTGGTAGTAACTCCACGGAAGGTCTCTATGTAAGTATCTATCCGCACTACTGCCTTACTTGCCTCACCTGCAATAACAACAATGTTCTGATTTTGGCTGTTGCCTTCTCCGATAGGTAACTGAATAGGGTCTTTTGAAATTTGAGGTAAAGGTTTCAGAAACGGAGGAGAAGGAAGAAACGAAGGCTCATATGCCACCCACCATATAGTGGCCATACTTCCAATCAAGCTCCCGATAACAAACAAAGCCATTAGCGCAATAATTTTTCCAGAAAATGTCCTTTTTGGTTTTTGATTGTTGGATAGCGTATCCATATTCATACAACCTCCTATTAAGCTCTTAAATTAATATCATCACTTTCATATTACCACGTTTCAGTCCTGAAAGTTACTTTTTGCATCCATCTTGTTATATATTTTTCCCCAAAAAACAAAAAATATGGCAAAAAATATGGGCGATGGTTCAAATAAGGTAAACCCTGTACCCATTGAACCAAATTCTTTTTATGGAAATAATATAAAAGAGCATATTCATATTTGATGGTTTCATAGCGACGAATCATTCTTGAATCCAATTGCTCTTTGCATTCCCTCCTTTGGCAAGCCAGATAGAGATATTCAGACATAAATTTCTTAAACAACTCTTTGGTTTCAAAACCTATCAATTTATCCAACCAATGATTTTCTTCTGAAGAAAAGCTTTTATTAAGCCACTTGCCAATAAACAGTATTTCCTGGCCATGTCCAAATTGGTTAAACAATTTTAGCAATTGTTGGGCTTGGCCATGTATCATTTTCCACTGACTAGGAATTTCTTTGGAAGAAATTTGATGACCGAAAGCATTTTTTAAAAATGAAGGCATAGTAATGATATGTTCGTCAGCCAAATACAAATTATCAAGAACATTTAGACCGATACGGATAATCCTTATAGGTTCTTTGGCTAGACCCTGCTCGCGAAGCAACATGGTCCATCTTTTGCATGCTGAAGAATATTTTGATCCGTCTTCAGGCATAGCCATCATGTCAGGAGAAGAACTTAATTCATTTAGTAAAGGCATAGCTTTGCCAATTATTCTTGAATAATATGGATCAGGTTCAAAAGGGGTAAACTGTTTCTGATTTTGATAGTAAAGCTTCCTGGAATCAACTGAAAGAGCAATGGGGTGTCTGAAAATTTCCCCATTATTTTCTCTTAAATAGTAAAAAGGCAAAGGCAAATAGTTTTGATTGGGCTTGATCCGTTGGATTGGTTTTTTCTCATCATCCAGAGATTGATTATAAGAATTTGCAAATGGAGAAGTTTCATGAACAGCCAATTGAAATAAGGTTTGGGAGATGCCATAAGCAAAAGGTGAAAAATGCATTTCACTGGAGGATACTAAAGATATTTCATTTTCTATGGAAAGTTGTTGGGAAAAAAACTGAAAAGCTTCTTTTTCAAGATCTAGTAAAGAAGATTCTTTTTTCAATCGAGAGGATAAGTGACTGGTCATCAGTTGAGAACGAGCAAGAATAGCTTTTTTGTGGATATTGCTTTCAGTTTGTGCTAAAAGAGGAATAAGGCAATGCTGGCGATATAATCGAATCAATTTGGAAAGGATGTTGGATTCGTTTAAAGCAATGGATGAAAATAATTTTTGACTGTCTCTAATTGGGACAATACCTTTTCTTCCCTGTGCTTTAGTAAAAAGATAATAAATTTTCTGTTCAGGGTGGTGAAAGAAGTACTCTTTCATACACCGTACAGAGCAATCATTGGGAAGGTTATCAGAAGGTGGGGATACATCCAGATCCAATCCAATTCGAAAAGATAAATCAAGAAAATCTGAGCTTAAATCATTTTTCCTTCGAGCAAATTGTTTAGCTAAAAAACGCAAGGGTATTCCATAAGAATCAAGTAATTTTGAATCAACCACAGGTAAATAAAATAGGCCTTCCGAAAGATCCAGGTTGATATAACAGGCATCGCCAAAAGAATCAGCATAATCATCGCTTAACATAAAGGAATGAAGAGGATTGCTAGCATAATACGCCCAATTTAAATCTGGAGTTCCAAGTTTTTCATCATGAATAAAAAATTGTAGCATTGGGGATGAGTCCTTAAGATTGTCAAAGTGGAGCTTTAGGGCAATATCAGCAATAAATCCGTCCCAGAAGATATTTTGATCCCCTTTGAAGCATTGAGCATTTTTTTTTCTATTTATCCATTTCATTTGGTATTATTATAATAAGAAATGAATTTATAAAGGATGGAGAATGGCCTTAGTCTTTTGGAAGCCATCAGAAAGAGTTGCATTAAATGCAACTTTAAAAGATTTATTTGCTGAAATCAATAATCAGGATCAACAAACTGAACGTTGGTCCATAAAGCCTTTTTTTGATTCAGAAAAAATTCATCAGAAAAAAATAGTTTTTGTTTCAGATTATTCCAATCAGATTGATTCAATTGAAAGATACCTGGAGCATATACACTTAGTAAGAACATGTTTTGAAAAAGCCCTTCGACCAAAAGAAAGCAATCTCTTTTTTAGCTTGCGCGATAAACGATCCGAATCCAAGCTTTTATCTTCTCCCGGTCAGATATTAACTATGCTACAAAGCTCTTTTGATTGCGTTCACATACCTCCACCACCATTGCCAAAGATATCGATGAGCGCTACTTATGGGATGCGACTTTCACCTAAAGAAATCTCAAATTCAAAAGTTTTTTCTACTATCAGCCATTCTTTACTTCAACAACCTATATACTGGCCCAAGATATTTTTAGAAGCTGATTATATTATTCCAATCAATTATTTCCATGCTTCCAACACTTTCATAATTCATGGCATTCTGTCTTCTTTCTTTTATTGCCTCCCTTCGACAAGTCAATCCATGATTCTCATTCAGTCAAATATCAAAAATCGCTCCTTGCTTTTCGTTGAATATTTGCGAACGATTTTATCCAAAGTCCCTTATAGCGTTATCATTTCTGGCAGAGACCCAGCATTTGTTTTGATTAGCAACGATAGTCTTTCTGCAGATACCTTTTCTTCAGCTCTGGGAAGCATTCGAGCTTTAAGTGTTCCTCTAAGTTATTATGCCAACAAACAAAAACTTGGTCTAGGCGACATCACAAAAATCAATCTGATTGGACCCAAATTTGTGCGTCCTTTGTATCAGCTTGAGAATAACTCGATTTTAAACAAAAAAAACTCATTGAAATGCCTTGATGCCAGATGTATCCTTTGTGATCAATGCATGAATTCTTGCCCTGTAGCAGCATGGGAGCGGCATGGCAACCGCTATCAATGGCTTTCTTCTCTATGCAATAGATGCGGGCATTGTATAGACATATGTCCCGCAAACGCAATTCAAATCTTATCAAAAGGAGTTGTCAATGGAACGAATTTTAGTGATTAATCCAGGCTCTACTTCAACCAAAATTGCAGTTTACCATGACGAAAAAGTGCAATTTGAGCAGGATGTTGACCATGAGGTTTGCCAACTACAAAATTTTTCTAGTATTCCAGAGCAAAAACTATTTAGGAAAAATGCGATTCTTAATGAGTTAAAAAATAAAAACTATTCCTTAGATCAACTTACTGTTGTGGTCGGAAGAGGTGGGATTTTGAAACCCCTTCAAGCAGGAACCTATGCAATTAATGAAACATTGATCAATGATGTTGAAAATAGCCGTTATGGTGAACATGCTTCAAATCTTGGACCTATGATTGCCTATGAAATTGGAATCCAATACGGAATACCTTCATATATCGCTGATCCTGTTTCTGTTGATGAGTTTTCCGAACTTGCTCGTTTGACAGGTTTGAAAGAAGTTCAGAGAAAATCCCTGGATCATCCCCTTAATGTACGAGCTGTGCTAAAAAAATATTGCAAGGCCCATGGGCTTGATTTTGAAGGTATTAATGCTGTAGTTGCTCATTTGGGTGGTGGCATTTCAGTATCAGCAGTAAAAAAAGGGAAGATTGTAGATGTCAACAATGCCAATGAAGGGGGACCCTTTTCTACCAATCGGGCAGGATCATTACCTTGTGTAGATCTTGTTAAAATGGCTTTTGAGCCTGGAGCTGATTTTAACCAGCTTAAAAATATTCTTTTGAAAAATGCAGGATTGATTTCTTATCTTGGAACTCACGATTTGAGAGAGGCTATCGCCAGAGCTGATCAAGGAGATGCTTATGCCAGGGAAGTTATCGAAGCTTTGGCTTACCAGATTTCAAAAGAAATTGCAGGTATGTCGGCTATCATCAAAGATAAAGTTGGAGTAATTATTTTAACTGGAGGCATGAGCCATCAACCCCAGCTAACGGAACAAATAATTGCGCGAGTGCAATGGATAGCCCCCATCCATATAGAGGCAGGAAGCGATGAGCTTAAAGCTCTTGCCCTGGCTGCCTTAAGGGCTCTTCGAAATGAAGAAAAAACATTAACTTATTAATTTTAGAAGGGAGCAAACATGATCAACAATTTTTTTGAAGCTTTTGAATTTACAAAATCAAATCCAGCACAAAAAATGGTTATCGTCTCGGCAGGAGATGAAGATGTTTTGACTGCTGTGGCAGAAGCCTATCGAAATGAAGTCA
>CAZMFK010000138.1:0-4230 GCA_964565545.1 uncultured Caldisericota bacterium
GGCGTTAATGCCAAGGATTATGGCATGCCGCTAACCCCCTTCACTGATAACATCAAATATTATGATACTGCCGGTTATGATCCTGACGATCCCGATGAAGCCCGTAATGCCTTGTATGGCTGTGGAGAGCCTATTTATGAAGTAGTTCTTCAAAATATCGGCGAAACTTATGCTGACCGTACTCGCGTACGCGCTGGCGACAAACGTATTACCGGCGTTACCGTTACCGTAGGCAACAACGAAATCACATATGCCCCCGGCACTACTGTTACTGTCGGCGATGCTGATGTTGGCTTTGGTCTCTTTGTTTTTGATGCCAACAAGTATTTCTTTGTGGATAAGGATCATCCCGAATTAGGAATTACATTGAATCGCAAATACGATTTTGGGGAAGACATTTACCTCAACACTAATCTTGGTGTAGATTGGTCCACCACTCCTCCCCAGTACACCTCTTTCCCCTATGCTCGAAGATTCCCCGCAATCGACCCTGTTACTTTAACCAATACCAATTATATTAAATATGTTCCCAGAAATTTGGCTGCAGGACATTCTCAGCGCACTATCCCTGTGTACATTGACGTTGACTTAAGCGGTCGCGTTACTTCTGGAGATATTCGCCTGACTGATGTAAGAAACACCAACACTTCCAATCGTCATTATCGTGCCTATTCTATAGTTCGTGAAAATGATACCGATGCCCAGGCCCACTCCGGTACTGGATTAGAGCTTTGGATTCCTCCCAATATGGGTATCAATTATTGGTACGCTAAAGCGGGATACAACATATTTACTCCTGCTGATGAGTGGGATCGATTTAACGACGTATATCTTGATATCAACAACGATGGTTTTGTATCCGGCGTTGGCAATCGATCGCCTCAGGGCAATGCTGATGTCCGACTAACCAATACCTTTGGCTATCCAGTTGGAAGCACTGTCTTTGATCAGCAATCCAATGGTCTCTGGGATGCCATCAATGAATTCCATGATGACCGGGATGTTGGTAATTGGACTGATCCAACTTCTCTTCCTCGAGTTTATGATATGGATGCCCAAAGTTTTTATGGCGCTAATAGTTTTACCATTAGCATTACACAGGATGGATTGTTCTTTGTTGATCCTTATGATCCGACGGGCCAAATGGATTGGTATCCCACTGCTGTACAGCTCAATCCTATGACCGTAGATTCCCGTTTTGTGCGTTTGACTGAGGTTGAAATATCTGATACCACCTATGCTTGTGGTTCCACTGTTTCTTCCGGCGACTTCTGGTATAACCAGAATCCTGTTCACGGATTGACTATGGGACTCAACTGTGATTTCCGCTTTTTTGATGCTGTAGTACAGCCCGGTCCTGTCAATGTGAGTGTTAAGCTTTCTGCTCCATTCAAGGTTGAGCAGACCACCCAGGTCGACTTAAGCCTGGCTACCCCGCTTAAAAAAGGTGAAGAAGTCTGGGTATTGGTTATGGATGTCTGGGCATCTGGCGCTAACCTGGGCATGGTAAATCCTTATACGCATGTGTATAAATTGGACTATGACAAGCAGACTGTTTCTTTCCAGTATACTCCCTACCGGGGATCCTGTGGTGAATTTGGATCAAATTATCCTCTACGTATTTATACTTTTAAAGAAGTTGGTGGAGTGATAGATCCTGTACCTCCCAATGCAGGTTCCAATATTTATATTGATCCCTTCTATGCTAATTTCCTTGACAAAGATGAACGAGGCAATATTATTACCACCAATGCCCCTATGCCTCCTATGCCCCCCATTCCTGAATCCATTGCCTATACTTACGACTGCTTCAACATTCGAAGCTATAATGTCATGCCTGAAGATATCCTTGTTACCTCAGCTTCGAAGTGTATCGACGTTTTAAGCCAACGTTTCCCCAATCTGACTGTACGCCTTTTTGATGATGACAATCCCAATGATGTCAATGATCCTTCCAATATCCGTATCACGCTTTCCAATGGAGAGCAACTAATTGTCAATTACAATGCCCATGGTGGTGGCATTGATTATATGTTTACAGGAACTGTTTCTGATATGCTTAGAAATCGCGATATCTCCACCAATGTACTTTGCCCTATTGGCGAAACCAATAAGGTTATTGTCCAGATGAATCGCGATGGCTCTTATGATTACTGGTATTGGGAAGACCATGAGCCATTTGATGTCCTTGACAAGACTGACACTCTCAGCGACAAATACACCGGCTATGATAGAGTTATCTGGGATAACTCCGATTGTTCTGGTCGCAACTCCTGCTACCGTGGCACCTCTGATTTTAGATACTTTAACGAAATCACCGAAGGTGACAAGTATTATTATGGCAATGAAGACTATTTCTATGTTTCCAAATTTGGAGTTGATACCCTTGCTACCAGCTATAATGAAGTCCCTGGCAATCCCGGTGGGGAAGTCCGACTGGCAATTGCTCCCAATGATGCCAGCTCTGAACTAAACATTCGCTTCTATACTCGAAATGCATTATATGATTATAACAATACAATCCAGCATCCTCCTCATTTTATCTATGACTTCTCGCCTGGTATTGATTATGCTGGAATCCTTAAACTCAAAGTACTACCCCCTGATCCTTATGTCAATTTTGCTGAATTCAAAATTGTAGATCATGCCCTACAGAACTCCCAGGTCAATTATACTTCAGGAGATAATCCCCTTGCTGAGCTTCCTGTCCCTGCTCCTCAAATAGAAGCTCCTTATGATCCCATTATCAAAGATGTGGGTCGAGACTTCCGATCCTATCCTGGTGGGCAAACTCACACTGGTAGAGTACAAGGTATGATTAACAGTGGCTCTTTTGTCCGTACCGAAGGCCAGCACAATGGATGGAATGCTTATCCAGCCATGTGGTGGTGGTACTGGTATCAGAATGTCAGTATTAACAACTTTACTGACTTCAACCGCCTTGGTACCGAATTTTTCCCCTTAACTGATTATAGTTTGTACTTTATCATGAAAGATGGTGATGGAAGGCATCTAACGCTTGATCCAGACCCAATGATACCCCTTGATCAGCGCGTTCGACAGGTGCGCATTATTGGTCCCTTCATGACTCCTGCAGTATACAATCCTGAACGCCGAAGCATTATATCTGACTGGAGATATAATGGTGTTGATCATGTTCCGTTAAAGTATGATTACTCTGGCGAAATCCTTATTGATGAAACCAACTTTACGGACTACCAGGGATATTTTGGACAGGGTGGCGCTGATTGGACACGTATGCAATGGAACGGCGCCAATGATGTTCCTTACCCTTATGTCAATGAGTATCTCAACTTTGGCAGAGACCTTGATTATCAATGCTTAACTGATGTAGTGCGTATTCCAGAGCTCATTCCTGTTGGCAGCGGAGTAATCCGTATTGAAGTTACCTTGTGGGATGGCACGCTGAAAATCTTCCAGGATTGCTGTGCTGAACCTCCAACTGATGGAATTGATGTTCAGGGACTTCAAATCGAAACTGACCTTAAAGGCGTTATTGTTGATACAGACAATAAAGTTGATATTACGCTTAAAGACTTCGATGCTATGCAAGTAGTAACCCCTGCTAACAATGCTGTGGTTGTTATCTGGCAGGATCGTGGCATTTTGAATCCTCTAACAGGTCTTTATGATGGTGCAGGAGATGGCTGGATTACCAATCCGCCTGCTTCTTCAGCTGCAACTGATGTTCAATACCAGTATGGTCGCGCTGCTGATCTTAATGGTGATGGCAAAGTTTCTTTTGCTGATTACGAAACTGAAATCATCGGTACATATGACCTGGCTACCAATACCTGGCTGGCTGGTTTGATTGATGCTCGTACTTTCCAAAGAGACAATGGTCGCTATGTTTTTGATCTCAACGCTTCCAATGGAGCTCAAGTAACTCAGGTTGGTCTTGATTTTGGAGGACTAGATCGTGGTGGTCTTGGTAAAGACCCTGACCATATTGTTTCTGCTTTTGAATCCTTGCCGGTTAATGTTACTGCGTATAAATATGCAGATGACAACAACGACAGAGCTTTTACTCCCTTGTATAATTTAGGTACCAACATTCCTCAATTCTCCCATGAAGTTTATCTTGCAGGCCAAAAAGCACTGGACGTTTTACCAATCCAAGACATGTCAGTTACTATTAATCCTACAGTTCTCACTGCAGGTTGTATTCCTGAATTGGTAGATCCTGCCAGTCCTTTGACTGTTATTGTT
>CAZMFK010000138.1:4240-4855 GCA_964565545.1 uncultured Caldisericota bacterium
TGGAGTTCCCAACTGGAAAGGTGAAAACAAGTTAGATTATGATGATTTGTGGAATAACCTTTTCCACGATGTCCACCCCAATCCTTTGCCCCAGTATTATTGGCTAAGAACTGATCTTCACAACAATGACTTTACTACTGTAAACAATAATCGTCTCTATGGAAGATACTTCAATCCTATTGTTACCGATTTTACTCTTGCCAAAGATGGAAAATATTCTTTCCGTGGATTCTGCGCTAATGATCAGGGAGAATTTGATATTATTGTGTATACTCCTTGTCGCAAGCATATGGGTATTGGTACTGTTCGCGTCGAATTACCCAACTTGGAATACCATATTACCAATCTCGAAGACCAATCAGGAACTGAATTTACTCTTCCTGGAGAACCTGATTTCTATATGACTGCTGCTGACAATAGAATCTACAAAGTTCGCGCAACTGTTAAAGATGCCCGTGGTATCCTCATCAAAGGAGTTACTCGTGGAGTATCAACCTGTGGCGGCGGAACTCGAAATACCGCAAGATTCACTCCTTATTCCACCCGACCCTTCTCCTGGGAATTCACTGAACGAGACAAATTCCTTTTTGCTGACCACTTTATGCAGGAGCTCTA
>CAZMFK010000139.1:0-4833 GCA_964565545.1 uncultured Caldisericota bacterium
TAAGTAGCAAATTGTCAGCAGTGTCGTTGTCTTTTTACACTTGCACCCAACGGTTTGCGTGTTGCCGCAGTTGGCGATTTCGGAGCACTTCACTGTCAACCTGCACAAAAGTTTGGTAGGAGCACTCAGCTTCAATTTTACACGTCACCGCCAATTGAGGCAACACGCTGTTGGCAGCTGGCGTTCTTGTCCACCGTGTCTGAAAGTCGCTGTCCGATTGGGTTATACGTGTCGTTGTCCATTTACTTTTCTGTCTGTCTGTGTCGGTTTGTGCGATGGTGTGTTTTAATTTTTTTCTAAAAGCGAGGGAGAAAAAATTTTGAAATTCTTCTTGGGTTGGGGCAGGCACACTCTTACCGCATTTTTGGTCTGTGCGTTGGCTTGTGCGAATGCGGTATGTGTGTGACTGCTGCATGGGCTATGCTATCGTTTTATTAATGTATTCTGAAAATCTAGAAACTATTTTGTCTGGACAACCAATTGCTTTGTTTAAAACTTCTTTCAGGTCTTCCTTTCTCATTTTAAGTCGTCTGATACCAATTGCAAGTAAAAATTCCATTAATGCTTCCCCGTCTGCTGAATTGTATTTGTCAATTATACTCAACAGGAATTCTTTCATTTGTAAACTCAGTTCGCTGTCAAGGTCATAGGCGAAATATTCAGTTTTGCCGCTTCTTAGCAGTGATGCTTGAATAATTCCGTCATTAAATCGGTGAAAGTTTCTCGGACTTAGCATATTTCTCACATAGTTCGTCTGTTTAAGTGATGGATGAGAATTGATTTGCTTTTGTTCAAGGTTTGAAATGATTGTCGATATGGTAAAGTAAACTTCTGATTGAGCAATTTCATTTTCTTTATAGTCAAAGGAAGTCCAGAACGCAAAATTCTTCCTTAATCGTAAATCCTGCTTACCAACAGTTTTCAGAAAAACATCATTGCTAAAGCCACGAAGTTTTTTGTTGTCAAGTAGTATTGAAAGTCTTTCATTTACATAGCTGTAAACTTCAGGTTCTTTGTCTTCATCAAGTGAACCTATGAGGTCTTCAAGAAAGACTTTTTCCAGTTCCCAAGAAGTTTCGGTTTGCTGTATTGAACAGTAAATTGTTTCAACTGCGACAAATGGTCTTTCATCGCTTTTGTCTTTTCCTTTCTTTAAATCACTAATTAAGTCAGTTGAGAACTTGTCGTTTACTGGTCGGTAAATGCCAACGAAATAGACCAAATTCAACTTGTCCATATTTCGCATTAATCGGCTAATTTGTAGCAGTTTTTTTCCTGTAGTTATGCAAGAAGCAACAATTACAACCGTTCCATAATCTCCTCTAATTTTAGTCTCAAAACCTGTTTCGAGTTTAATTAACTCGGGTTTTATGCTTGATGGAATTTTAGTAAGAATATGATTCGCAAGTTCTTCTGAACCTATGTCAGGGAGATGCAAAAGGTATTTGGTATTTGCAGGTATGTATTTATCAATATGTCTGTTTAGTGCTTCGTCAAATCTTTCAAACTGGGTTAAGTTTTTTAGCAGATAAACAATGTCAAAATATACTTCGTAGTTTGCATCAGGAAAATTGTCTTTGTAATAGACTTTTATAACTCCTTCATTTGGTAATCCGCTTTTGTAGTGTTCAGCAAAGGTTGCGATACTCTTTGCGAAATATTCAGGTTTTATTGTTAGAAGATGCCTTTCAACTTTCGGTTGAACTGTAAGAAATACGTCTCCACGAATATTTATTGGTCGTGAATGGTTCTTACAAAGTTTACAATCTTCAGGGTTATTGTAGGTTTCAAATTCTTCCTCTCCTAATTGAAATTCAGAATCCTTTGTCAGGTTGCAAATTATATTTGCACTATGGTTTAAGAATTTGTCATTTGGCCCTAGAAAGTAAACAACCTGAATCTGTTCCTTATCGGCTCTTTTTTCCTTTAATAGCCTGTCAATGATATTACCTGATGTAGAGGATGAAATTAATACTAACGATTCAGGAGAAAAACTATCAGTGCTTTTCTCAAATACATCATATGATTTAAAACTGTGAACAATAGGGCAATCAAACTCAATTTTAAACCTTCTTCTCAATTCAAAAACCGAATATGGCAAAACATTGATTGATGAAGTATCGCAATATATGATGTTTCTATCCTTTGTATGTTTCAAAAGTTGAACAGCGAGGAAAAATATTTCTGACTGATTTATCAGAACATTTCCTGTTCGTATAAACTTAGAACAGTGTTTATTGCTTGGGAAAACAAAGTGGTGGTCGGGGGTTGATTCAACCAAACCTCCATTGTTTTTGAAAATTATCGTTGAACCACTTCTTAACAGGTGGGCTTTAAACTTTGATTCATTCTTTGGTTTCTTGCCTTCAATCAAAGTAAAACTGCCGTCAGCATCATACTCATAAATCATTAGACACTTATCAAAATAGTCTGCCGATTTACCTGGAACCCTTTGAAATGTTGTTTCTCTGCTTGATTTGAAAAATTCTAAAGAGGAAGCATCAAGATACTTTGGAACAAGAACAACCAATTTGTCGGTAATACTGTGTTCCTGAAAAAAGTTGTTTAGTTCTTGAGCCAATTCATTCTGAGAGCCTATTTTCGTTTTGTGAACAAACAATACCGTAACTCTCAGTTTTCCTGTTGAAGAAACTACGTCTTCATATTGGTATATAAAGTAGTTTCTCATGGCTGATTAAATTCTAAGGGATAAAATATAGAAAGTAAAGTGCCTTCTGCTGATGGATATACAGTAAAATTGTTTGTGCTGTTATTCTGAAAATCATTTAACTGAATTTCACTTGCATTGTCATGATGATGATAGCGATTGTTTCTCATGTCACGAAAAACATCTGCCCGTCCAGTTTTTATTCTTACAAAGCCTTTTCCGTCTAGTGTTTGTAGAACTCTGTCAAGCCCAATTCCCTTAATTTCACCTCTGAATCCATCAGCAGAAGTGTTGTGCCTGTATAAACACTGCTTGATAATTTCTACCTCTTCTGTTATGTTCAAATTGTAGTCGCTTATCCTTTTGTATCGCTTTACAAATCCAGGCCCACTATCCAAAATTGAAATTTCTAATAGATACAAGTCTCCTTGTTGATTAACACCAAATCCTGAATTGAAATATTGAACAAGACCTGCATAATCTTGAAATTGTTCAACAAATTTGTTAATCGGCTTCTTGTGGAATTTCAATTGTAATGCACGAATATTTGGATATAGATTATAGCCAAGTTCATTCGTCTTTGCGTGTTCGTGTGTATTCGTAAAAAGTTCGTGGATTATTGCTATAAAGTCATCATAATGACCTTTTACACCTGTTCTAAACACACCTTTGTTGAAGTCTCCAACTTTTTTAAAGGCATTGAAAAGATTAAAACCTAGAGTGGTTTCATTAACCAGTTCTCTGAAATTCTTGTAAAGGTGGCGTGAAAGTCCTCTGTTGGATTTGTCGTGGTCGAAGCAATAAATAGGAACGGAAGTTCCTTTTAAGTCGAAAAAATCCATTCGGTTAAAGTATTCCTTGCTCGGATTCTTCAATTCTCCTTTTATGTTTTCTCCATTCGCATTTACAATTTCTTTCTCCCAAGCCAATACGATGGAAGGATAAACAAACTCATTGTTGTCTAAATATTGAATTGCTTCTTCTGTGTTGTTAACTGGTAGATACAATTTGCCCGAACGATTATTTCTTACCCATGTGGACAAAAACTGTAAGTAAGAGAATAGTAATCCGAAATCAAGTTTTTCAATTTTTTTAGGTAAATGCACATCAATCACAGCATCATTAGATGAAGCGAGTTCAGAATATAAATTCTGAATTTTTGTAAGTGATATAGTGCCAAGTATTTTTATCATCACTAGTTTCTTATTTCACTGTTTGTGCCACTTTGATTAGATATTCAATTGATTGTTGCAATTCTGCTCCGTTGAAATTAACTGCTTGCATTGTCTTGTTCTCAGGATGGTGAATTTTGTTTCGTATGAAAACTGGTAACGTGACATTTTTTGCGGATTGAGGCACTCCTGCTTTTTCAGGTGTCCATGCTCTGTCTTTTGGAATTCCAAATTTCTGCTCCAATAAATCGTCCATATCCTTTTCATAGAAACAACCTGTTTTCTCTTGAATGAACCCATATAACTCATCATGAAACTCAATTGTCATGTAGTTGTAAGCTAGGTAGTTTATTTCTCCCCAAGAAGGACTCCAAGGAAACAAACCATTTGCAAAAGACATTTCATTGATTTTAATCTTATTTGTCTTTACTTCTCTATTCGTTACAAAGGTTTTTACACCACTTTTACCAACACAGTTTTTAAAAAATACAGGCGAATGAGTTGTTACGAAAATTTGATGCCCGTCTTTTCTTGATGAAATGTGCCATAGATAGCCAGCTAATTGTTCCTGCAATCGTGGATGTAAATGCAATTCAGGTTCATCAATAAGAATCAACAGCTTTTCTTTTGACATTGAAGCCAGTGACTCCAAAAACAAAAGCGAAATAATCATTTCAATTCCTGAGCCAAGATATTTTATTGGTAAGTCTAAAACATCTTTCTTCGATGATAGAAAAGCTGATTCATACGGAGCTATAGAATCTAAAATCGCAAGATTGATTTCCTCAATTCCAAATGCTTTTGTTCGATTGTTGAACTCTTTGAAAATTTCATATTTGTTGAACTCTACTTTATCAGCAATTTCATTGGTTAATGATGGAATCTTACTGAGTATTTCGGCAGGTTTTCCAGTCTCCTCAGATTCTTTTCTTACGCTTCTTGAAAATCGCCAGTTTAAATCGTCAATAATAGTTGAAAACGAACTGTTAAACC
>CAZMFK010000140.1:0-4806 GCA_964565545.1 uncultured Caldisericota bacterium
CAGAGAGGCAACTTCTTAGAATCGCTAACATAATACTTTTTTAATAAGTATATTAGCAATATTTAAATAGATTCCAATACTTAGGGGAGTATAATTACTATTTAAAATTGATTGTTACTTTCAGCTGATGGGTACTGGGTATATAAAATTATTGTACGATGGGATCGGTTCTCATTTGTTGTGGGTCAGGCTGATTTTCGTAGGCTTGCATATATGCAAATGTATTCTGTTTTTGGGCATGCAGTAGATGGATTATCCTCGAGTGCTGAGGTTTAAAGTGAGGAAGGGAAGATAGATCAAGTCTTTTATGCCTATTTGATGTATTAGATGCAAAATACAGCATAGAGAGGGATTGTTTTTGTCATAATTATCTTACTTGAAGGGGTCTTTGTCCCCTGAGCAGTTGCAACTGCAGGAGCAGGAAGAAGGATTAAGGGCTTTGCCATGATGGGTGATGGCTTCGACGGGGCACAGCGTGGCTATCTATTTAAAAATGTTATGGTTAGTTGCAAAACGGTAGCAAAAGATACCCAAATGAGATAAGGGATCTGAATATAGGTAACCCACCGAACATGGGGGTAGATGGCAATCATTGCCCAAACCAGCGTGATCAGCAAAAGAAGAATATCGATAGCAGCCAGTAAATTGTTTTTGAGTCCAAATTGCAGTGGAGTGAATGCAAAATTGAACACCAAATTGAGAATAAAAGGAAGCGCAACTAAAAAGGGAATCTCTTTACGTATGGCAGCCAAGAA
This sequence comes from uncultured Caldisericota bacterium, assembly GCA_964565545.1. Taxonomy (GTDB): domain Bacteria; phylum Caldisericota; class Caldisericia; order UBA6126; family UBA6126; genus T3SED10-260. The sequence continues at coordinate 756 of CAZMFK010000140.1, forward strand.
TACTTTGCCAAAAGAAATCGCAATCAACACGTAAAGAATCGACCAAACAGGCCCAAATAGCCAGGAGGGCGGAGACCAGGAAGGCTTGATCAGCTTGCTATACCAAAGACTTTCATTCATCTTGTGGCATCCTTTCTTTTAAAAATTGGTAACATGATCATAATTAGTATATCAAAAATCATCCCCTTTTGTTTGCTGTTTGCTGTTTTTATTAGGGTTTGTAGTAAATAGTGATGGTCTGAGTTTTGGCTTCCCACTCCACTTTGGCTCCAAAGGCTTCACTGATGAAGCGGATGGGGACCATGGTGCGACCATTGATGATTTGGGGAGGGATTTCGAGGATGATCTCTTTGACGGGTTCTTCATCGGGATGTGCTGACTCTATGACAGCTTTGGGATTATCAATCCAGAGGCGAATGGTCCGTGGATGTAAACTGAGAGTGATTGCGCGTGTCTTGCTTTCCCATGCTACCGTTGCCCCAAAAGCTTCGCCAATAAATCGCAGGGGTACCAGCGTCCGGCCATTCTGAATAGTGGGGGGCACATCCAGGGAAAGTTCCTCGCTATTGACAGTAGCTTTGGATTGCCCAATCTGAAGCTGAATGACCACTCCATAGCTCCCTTTGAAGGGAATGCGGACCTGGGCTTGCTCAGGGTCGTTGCTTTCAATATTCAGGGTACCCTCAAAAGCGCCATAGCTTTGGATGAGACTCAGATCCAGTTTGAACATAATGCTCTTAGATACTCGCGGGGGGATGGTCAACTGGGTTTCGGACAGCTGGAGCGCAGGATGCTCTGATGACAGGGCAAGCTCCAGATTTTCACCCCCTTCATTGGAGATTTCAAGCTTTTGAAGGGGAGGATTGCTTTTACGTAGGGTGCCAAAATCGATATCTTTTGGGGAGAACTGGAGTATGGGAGATAGCAGAGTTGCCTGGGCTGGAAGAGTTATCTTTGGACGATCGGGGTCGTTGGAACTTATCTCGATGCTACTGCTCCAGGATCCTGCTTGTTTGATTTTATCGGGATCCAGGGTAATGGCAATCTCCTGGCTTTGCTTGGGCTCAATGGAAAATTGGCTTACACCCAAAGTAAGACAGGAAGAGTCGCTGTGGAGGCTTCCTTTTAAAAGATTGGCACCTTCGTTGGTAATGGTGATTTTATGCAATGACTTGATTCCCCGGGCTACGTTAAAAAAGTTAAGTTTTTCCGGCTTGAGGGAGATCTTTGGAAAAAAACTTGTGGATTCCTCGCTTTTCCAGTACCAGTAAGCTGCATTCCAGGTGTGGGCGGAGTTGGTATAGGGACGATAAAAATAGTTATAAGGGCTATGATTGGTTGGAGAAAAATTAGCCAGTTTTTTGTGGGAAGCGATGATGTTGAGGTAGCTGAAAAGAGGAAACGAAGGCAGATCTTTTAATAGTTGAGTGTTTAGCAGGGAAAGGTTTTGGTAGATCTTTCTTTGATCCAGGGTGTTGGCCATTTCATTGATGAGCTGGTCGGCATGCTCGTTTTGATAGCCTGTGTAGTTGAAACCTGAATATTTATTTGCTTCGGAGGGAACCCGCTCGGAATGAAAAGCAGGATAGAAGAAATCATTGGGAAACGTTTCTAATGAGATTAAATGAGCGGTAGGTCCATCAAACTGGCGTTTTCGCCGTTTTTCAAAATAAAAATCATCATAATTTTCATTGTCAGTAGTTACTTTTATACCAAGCTTTTCCCAATCTGCTATGATTTTACTTTGCACATCCACTCTAAATTTGAATTTTCCATTGGTTATAAAAGTAATATGGAAGACTTCTCCGTTTTTTTCTCTGAGATTGGTCTCAGGATTGAGCAGCCAGCCAGCTTCTTCTAAAAGTCGGGCTGCTTTTTGGGTATCTTGCTTAAAGTCAGTCAGGATAGAAGGATCATAGGAGGGATGATGGGGTAGAAACCAGCTGTGCAAAACAGATTGCTTGGAATTCGTAATGAATGAAGAAAGGGTGTTGGGGTTGATGCTATACCACAAGGCCTGGCGGATGCGAACGTCGCTTAGCAATGGATCATCTACATTGAATTCAATGCATTCGGCATCATAGATTGGCGTGAAATGGATGTCGTGAGTGGGATCTTTGCTTTCGAGGTAAGTGAGGGCTTCTTTTTGGTTAATGCCAGAAAAATATCCAGAAGAAATAGCAAAGGCAATATGAATGTTGTTATTAATGATATGATGCATTAGATTGTCCTCTTCATAGCCTGGAAAGATTTTGATGCTAATCCTGGGAATCAGGGGAGGACCAAAGATATAGTGCTCATTAGCTTCCAGAAGAATTTCTTCATCTTTGTCGCTATCCCAGCTATCACCCTTTTCCCAGGAAACGACCCGATAGGGACCTGCATGAACAGGCTTTGTGTCATAATCTGCCCAGAATATGCAGGAATGTACAAAACTGGCATCATTTTGATATTTCTCTGACTCAAATCCTTCGTCTTCGTCATCTTTGGGAGGAATGTAATAGCTTGGATCATTGAGATTGTATGGCTCCAGGTGGTAATCCAGTTTTTCTTCAAAATATCTCCGGGGCATGGGAAGGATAGTTGCGCATTCGAGATGGAGAGTATTCCAGGTGGTTTTAAAAGTATTTTCATCGACAGCTTCTGCCTTGTCCACCAAAAAGCCTACCTGGTCCATGCCTATATTCCATCTGGGATGGTTGAGCAAATAAAATCCAAAGACAAAGTCGTCTGCGGTGATAGTACTGCCATCGCACCACTTGATGCCCTTTCTAAGCTCGAATGTAACTTCCATGTTGAGGAAATTTCCCTTATCATCATAGTTGATTTTCCATAAGCCATTATCCTGAGTGGGAACGCGCTTAATGAGACCGGGAAATACTCCCATGATTTGATTTTGAGCTCGAACCTCTCTTTCATATATTAAGCTGCTTATATCGATGGAAGACCAGATATCGAGGGAGTAAAAAAGAGAATAAATGCTCCCCGTGGCCCCTATGACCAGATCTCCCCACCGTTTAGGCGGATACACCAATTGGTAGAGACTGTAGGCAGCTTCTCCGGTTAAAAGGGGTGTTTCGGCCTGGACGTAGCGATAAGGGTCAAAGGCAAGCTGACGGTATTCCATGAGCTGATAGTCGGGAGCATAGCACGTGCTCAAAGTTCCAATGGCACGCTCAGGGATGCCGTCGTAGCCATCCTGGGCAGGGATCAGGGGCTCAGAGTATTCAAGGGCTCTTTTCTTTGCCAGGTCTCCGTGGGTATTGACCAGCCAGATACTGGCGTCTGCTCGAAGGAGAGGGTCTTTGGGTCGGAAGCTTGGGGTCTTTTCAATGATGCCTGCTTCGAGAGCGGTCATGATGTAGGGGTAGTTGGGATCAGTTGGATCCAGGTCACTAAAGATATGTTGGCTTTCCTGGTGAGGGATATTTCGCGCTTTTACGAGCCAGCGCACGAAGTCTCCTCGTTTGACAACTTGAAAAGCATCCTGGGAGTCTCGACTTTCCCAGATTTCCAGGGCTAAGATTTTCTGGACATATTCTTTGGTCCATTCGAGGGTATCAATCCTGGTGCCCTGAGGTAGGAGCTCAGAGGCTGCCACATAAAGGGCAGGCGAAGGATCATCTCTCCTGATGGACCAGGGAGCTCCCATGATTCCCAGACATACGCAGACCAAGATAATGATACCACGGTTTAGTCTCATAATAACCCCTCCTAGGTCACCCCCTGTTGTTAGCAATAAGGCGTGATAAACAAGATTTTAATTTTGAGAGAGAAAATAGCAAGGGAAACTAAGTTTATGTTGGAATCATATTGACAATTTTGTTAGTTTGATTATCCTAAAGTAGGAAAGTAGGAATATAGGAGGAGGATGTTATGCTGATAGAAATTAGGAAAAAAAACCAGATTACCTTGCCCTCAGAGCTCATCAAGCAATTGGGTCTAAAAGAGGGAGACACGCTTAGCATCGAAGCTTCTGACAAGGCAATCACTCTTAAGCCCGTGGTGGTGATACCGAAAGAGGACTTGCCTCGTTTTCATGAAAACATGG
>CAZMFK010000141.1:0-4797 GCA_964565545.1 uncultured Caldisericota bacterium
GCCCTTACATAATAATCAAGGTATTCTCCTTCTTTCAACTGGCTGGCCGGAAGCACAAAGTCTCCAAAAGGAACAGGAACACAATTTTCACCATAACTATGCAAAGACACCGGAAGCTTATCGTAAGCTTTGGAGTACTTTAGACCTTCAGGTTTTTCCCACAGCAAAGCATCGCCAGCATAGGGTCGACTGCTTACTTGTATCCAGACCGCATGAGTATCAGATACTTGCTTCTGAAACATAAACCAGCGGGGCGATCGAATATTGATGTCCACCGATATCTCAGGCACAAGCTCCATCCGATTTGGAAATTCACCCCTTGTGCTAGGCTCACCATCTCTTCGCGTAGTCAAAAGCTCAAAGCTTGCATTGCTTTTTTGAAAATACACATGGGACGGCGGAAGGGGCTTTCCATATAAAACGATAACCCCCGTGCCAGGATCCCCAATGGGATAGCCCTGCTGATCTATTGGCACTGCTCTTACATATAGCTTTTGCTGGGTTTTAGCATTTGCCAGGCGGCTCGAAGGATTAAAAATCTTAATATTTCTACTTTTGGGAAATAATTTACTGAAATCAATATAAAATTCTTTTTCAGTAGGCGAAACCGTTCCCTTTGTTATAAGTCCCGGAGGGTTCTCCCAGTTGTCTTGAAAACCAATAAAAGGAATCCGGCTTACTTGCCAAACAATATTCGTTGGACGAATTCTGGCATAGGCGCAAGAAAACCAGATCTTTTGACTTCCCCCGGGGTTAATCAGAATGCAGTTGTTGGCCCTGGTGTAAGTAGTGCCTTGCTGTCCAGGCAATTGACCTGGCTTTCCTTCCTGGCTCGACACATATAGCGTTAAGCTGGTGTTATAAAGAGGATCAGCCAAACGATTCATGAAATCCATATTGCTGAATTTGATCTTTTCAGTAGTGATTGGCAGGATCTTGGGAGTGCTCAGAGGAATGGTGCCCTCAATGGGGCTAACCAAAAAGCCTTCATAGGTGCGTTTTATCAGCACTATGCCCTGCTCCCGGGTAGTATTGCTCAAAGGGTCTATTCTCCTGCTCCCAACTCCCGACATGATCCCATGCATATAGGCATACTTCATGGCCTCCAGGGCCCAGGGAGCAATCAGCCTGATATCATCAAAAGGAAAACTTCCCTCAATAGTTTTGTCCAGTTTCTCTTTCGCTTTGCCCAAAGCACGAAAGATCATAACGCAGATTTCCTGGCGGGTGATGTTTTGCCCTGGCGCAAATTTCCCACCGCCAACCCCCTGAACAATTCCCAAAGTATAAGCTTTGACAATCTCAGGATTTGAAGTATCAGAAAAAGGGTTAGTACCTGGAATAGCTTTTTTGCCAGACAGCTTTTCGTAAAGCTTGACTGCAATCACGCAAAACTCTTCACGAGTGATAGCTTTTTTGAAGTCTTTCATGATATCGGGATAGGTAAGACCGTATTCATAAGCTATCTTAAGCTCAGCTACAGCCCAACGACTGGCAGAGGGATCAATTTCAATGGCTTGAGCTTTGGAATAAGGCGAGGGAATAAGAGATGAAAACAATAAGAGGGCTGCAAGGAGCGATGAAATCCAACGACGTTGCAAAAACACAAATGTCGATTGATACATTCTGGCCACCCCTTTATAAATTCATTTAATCAAATTTATCCAGGCTTGTTTGCCAAAATTATAACGCAATCTGAAATTTCTTAAAGAAATTATTGTCGCGGGGACGGGGTTGTTGACAACTTTTTTATGCCATCCGCAGGAACTAGTTTTTTAGTCAAACATACAAGGAATGAAACTAATCATACATTAAATAGGCCTTATATTTGACATTTAATCAAGCTAACTATAAAAACTTATCATGGAATCAACCAAATTATGCATTGAAAGGTTTTAATATGCAGGCAGTATTTATCGTATTAAATAAACCAAACAAATTGGATACACTGCTAAAAAGATTTGTAGAAATTGGAATTAAAGGGGCAACAATTCTTGATTCGATGGGCATGGGTGGATTTTTAGTTTGTTCTGATTGTGAAGATGTTCCTTTTTTTTCGTCTTTGAGAATGATGCTAAACGAGGGCAAGCCTCTAAATAAGACTATTTTTTCTGTTATTGAAGACTACCAACTAAATCCTTTGATCGAAATTTTCGAAGAAACTGTTGGAAAGCTCAACAGTTCAAATACAGGAATAATATTTACAGTTCCTATCTCGCAAGTAATTGGCGGAAAATTTAGCTAAGGAGTCACCTTGCTTCCAGATATTCTGCACATTTCAATCATGCTTATTACTGGGCTTTTAATGGGCAAGTTGGTTTCATTAGCGAAACTGCCAAAAGTTACTGGCTACCTACTGGGTGGTGTACTCATTGGTCCTTCAATTCTAAACCTTGTACCAGAAAGCGCAGCTTTGAATATGGCAATCATTACACAAATGACTCTGGGTTTTATCGCCTTCACTATCGGTAACGAAATGAACCTGGTCTCAATCAGGAAAATTGGATCGAAAGCCCTTATTATAAGTTTTATTCAATCGATTTGTGCTGGATTAATTGTTTTCCTGGCTATGCTTTTTATTTTCAGTCAAGATCTCGCTTTTAGCATTATTCTAGGGGCTATTGCTATGAGTACTGCTCCTACCGCTACCTTATTGGTAATCAAACAATACAAAGCAAAAGGTCCTTTGGTAAACATGCTCTTATTCGTAGTCGCTATCGATGATGTCATTGGAATAATCTTTTTTAGTATAGCCCTTGCTTTAGCTGGATCAATCATCCAATCGGGCATGAATGGATCATTATTAATCAGCATTTTTGCGCCATTTTGGGAAATATTTGGTTCAGTGATTATTGGATTTTTATTAGGCATTCTCTTAACCTGGATTAACCATAAAACTCAAAATGATACAGAGTTGCTGGTTTTTTCTGTTGCCTTTGTTTTTTTGGGTACAGGAATTGCATTAGCATTAAACTTATCTGCTCTGCTAACTTGTATGGCCATGGGAACTTGTTTTTCCAATCTTACCCCAAAGCGTGATCGGATGATGCTTAAGCTTGAAGCATTCGTGCCTCCGATTTATATTGCATTTTACACTCTTGCTGGAATCAACTTACATCTCGCTATCCTAAAACAAGTAGGGATCATTGGTATTGCCTATATCGTATTCCGAGTTATTGGCAAAGTTATTGGCGCATGGCTTGGGGCATGGCAAACTAAATCATCCCCAGTCATCCGAAGATATCTTGGTTTGTCCCTTTTAACACAAGCTGGGGTCGTTATTGGCTTAGCTATGATTGCCAGCACTACCTTTCCCCAATATGGCTATAAAATTCAAACTATTATTCTTGGGGCTACGGTCATTTATGAGTTAATGGGACCTTTTCTAACTAAAACTTGTTTATTCAAAGCTGGAGAGATTGATTTGCAGACTTTTAAGAATAACGGATAAAACCTAACAATTGACATTTTAATAAGCCAAGTTATAAGTTTAAACTTATGGAAATAATTAAAATAGTCCTTTCTTCAAATAATAAATGGAATATACCCTAAGGAGCTTATAAACAATGTCCGAATTATTATACATTGCCATTATACTCTTTGGTGGCGTTTTCTTGGCCAAATTGCTCTCTTTGCTTAAATTGCCTGATGTTACAGGATACCTTGTTGCTGGGTTAATCCTTGGCCCTTCCTTGACAGGATTAGTCCCCGAATCAATAGCAGAAAATATGGGGAGCATTACTCAAATCGCTTTGGGCTTTATAGCTTTTAGCATTGGCTGCGAAATCAATTTACAAACTCTTAAAAAAATCGGCACCAAAGTATTGTTTATTACATTTTCACAAGCTCTTGGAGCATGGCTTACTGTTTTGTTAGGCATATACTTCATTTTTGGCCAAAGCTTAGCATTCAGCATTGTAATTGCAGCTATTGCAGTGGCTACGGCTCCAGCAGCCACATTATTGGTTGTCAAACAATACCAAGCCAAAGGCCCTTTAGTAAACATGCTTTTACCCGTAGTTGCTATTGATGATGCTATAGGAGTAATGGTTTTTGGCTTATCTTTAGCCATTGCCAGATCTCTGACTTCCGCATCCAGCCACTTTTCAATATTAACTAGTATTCTTGGACCACTTTGGGAAATAACTGGATCACTTATCCTGGGTTTTATTTTTGGTTTGTGTATGACTTGGATTAATACAAAAATCAGAAGTGATAGCGAACTACTTTCATTGTCGGTTGCTTTTGTTTTCCTTGGGACCGGTTTAGCGCTAACGATTCATTTGTCACCCTTGCTTTTGTGTATGGCTATGGGTTCTTTTTTCTCAACCTTAAGTAATAAAGTTGATCGAATGCTGTTTAAAATTGAAAATTTCACTCCTCCAATATACGTAGCTTTTTTTACGCTGGCAGGAATCAACCTTCATTTATCTCTTTTAAAACAAGTAGGCTTGATAGGATTGGGGTACGTGATTATCCGAGTCATTGGAAAAGTTGGAGGCGCCTGGTTTGGTGCATGGAAAACCAAACAAGCTCCAGCTATCCGAAAATATCTTGGCTTCACCCTCATTCCTCAAGCAGGAGTAGCAATAGGCTTGGCTATGCTTGCCAGCACTGCTTTACCTGAGTATGGCCACCAAATAAGAACTATCATCCTTGGAGCAACAGTGATATATGAGATTCTTGGTCCTTATATTACCAAAGTAAGTTTGATTAAAGCAGGTGAAATCTCCCTCTCATAATGTCAAGGGGATAATATGAAAAGCCTCCTTTAATGGAGTATAATTTACTCCAAAT
>CAZMFK010000142.1:0-4791 GCA_964565545.1 uncultured Caldisericota bacterium
GCAATAGTAAATGCAGGCCCTTTGCCTAATCGAGTAGTCCATCGATGAGGAGGAAGGAGCGGTATATCGGAAGCAGTTGTGCCTTCAAATACAAATGCAATATCCGCTTGAATCCGTTGGCCAGCAATTTGGCTTCCCCGCAAACCAACTTCTTCCTGAACGCAAAAAACATAGTAAACATCATAAGCTGGATCAATATGCTTTTTAAGTGTTTCCAAAAGGACAGCGCATCCTGCACGATCGTCAAATGCTTTGGCTCTCCAAAGGTCGCCATGTTCTGCAAAAGCGGTATCAAAAGTGATGGCGTCACCTGCCTGAATGGTTTTTTTCAGTTCTTCTGCTGACGAAGCTCCGGTATCAATATAAAGGGAGTCTTTGTTGATAACAGTATTATGTTCTTTTGGATGTTGGGCATGGATGGGTTTTATGCCAATGACTCCCCTGAGGGTTTCTTTGCCATGAATCAATACTCTTTTGGCAGGTAGGACCGAGGTTTCGATTCCACCCACATTGGCAAAGCGGATCATACCATTTTTATCTATGTGCTTCACCATGAAGCCAACTTCATCCATGTGGGCCAAAAGGATCATTTTTTTGCTGCAGGATTGCCCTTTTTTATGAAGATACAGATTTCCTATGCTGTCTATCCAGTGGTGATCAATGTGGGATGAAGCCTCGGACAAAATGTATTCTCTGACAACTTCTTCGTTACCACTTGTGCCTGCCAGATTGCACAAATCCTTTAAAAGCATTGAAATCCCTCCTGGTGTTCAGAATCAAGCTTGTTGATAATGGCAATCAGCAAGCGACAGGTATTCTGAATATCTTTTTCATCCACAACTTCGATTGGAGTATGCATATAGCGTAAGGGTATCGAAATCAATGCAGTTGGAATACCTTCTGCAGTTGTTTGAATGGTTGCGGCGTCAGTTCCTCGGGGATAAGGTATTGGCTCGTATACTGTAGCAATCTGTTCTTCAGAAGCTGCAGATTGGATCAGCTTGACTAGTTTTTTGGAAAAATTAGGCCCAATTCCAACTGGAATTGCCAGGCCTAAAGGGTATGATGATTGCTCCTGGACTTCGGGTTGATCACCCAAGGTGACATCAATAGCAATAGCAGCTGAAGGCTCTATTTCATAAGCTGCGGTTCTGGCTCCTCTAGCTCCAACCTCTTCCTGGCTTGAAAAAACACACACAATATCCCAAAGGTGGTGAATTCGTTGCAAAGCTTCCAGAAGCCGCATACTAGTCAAAGCACTAACCCGATTATCGAAAGCTTTTCCGGAGTATCTTTGCGAAGACAAGCTGGAAAATGAAGAAGCAAAAAGAATGGTGTCTCCAGTATGTATTTTGGCAAAAGCATCTGCAACAGATAAACCCGGATCCAAAATGATTTTTTCATAAGGTAGTACCATATCGCGCTCATCTTCTTTCAGGAGGTGGGGAGGGACAGTGCTTACCACTGCAGGAATAACTTCATTTAAAGTATGTATTTGCATCATTTGCCCGGGTAGAATTTTTAGATCTATGCCTCCTCGAGGCTCAATGCAGACAAAACCCTCTTTTGTCAGGGAGGAAACAATAAAACCAATTTCATCAATATGGGTGGAAATCATAAGTTTGGGATGAGAGTTGCCAAAACCTTTTTTGATGGCAATCAAACTTCCCAGTTTATTCATTTTCATTTCATCCACCCAGGGGTGGATGATGGGTTTTATCATTTCTATTACAGGCTCTTCTCTGCCAGCTATGCCATTGGTTTGGCTTAATTGCTGAAGGATTTTGCTCCAATCTGTCATAAGCTTTCTTTCTTCCTCCGTATAGTGATAATTTGATTTTTAGCTTCCCACTCCACTTGAGCGTTAAAAGCTTCTGAAATAAAACGCACAGGTACAAAAGTTCTTTGTTGCACTATGATGGGGGGAACATCTGAGTAGAAGGGTTCCTGATTTATCAATGCTCTGTTTTGCTGGATCCAAAGCTCAATTTTAACATCATCCAGAGTAATAATGATTTTTCTTTCCTCAGCAATCCAGTCAACCTTTGCTTCAAAAGCTTCCCCAACAAACCTGAGGGGTACCATTGTTCTTTGTTGCAGGATAAAAGGGGCGACATCCAGTTCCAATTCGATGTGATCGACCAGAGCTTTTTTGCTTCCTATCCTGAGAACTATGAGAGTGCTTTTTGATGCCAGCAGTGAAAGGGGAATAATTTGAACCCGGTGATTTCCAGCATCGCTTACTGCAATAGATCCTTCATGTTTCAGCAGTTTGGAAGGAAAAAGAAAAAAACCTGGCTGGTAGCCAATATCAACTTGAAGGTTTTCTTTGGAGGGATAGGTTTTTGGTCCTCCGCTAGAACCAAAAATATCGGTAACCTCGCCCGATTCAAGATCGTAAACGACTAAACAATGATTATGTCGGAAACATAAAATGATGGATTTTTCTTGATATATGATGGAACTTACCTGGTTAAACAAAAATCCATCCATATTTTCTAGTTGAAGGGTTTTCATTTGATCCGGACGATGATTTGGAAAGAAGATAAGCTCCCCGTTACTGAGCAGAACATAAATATTTTCAGAAGCGGTAAAAGTGACTACCTCATGATCCCTGGCTGGCAGAATAATGTCATTGACTACATTTCCCTCTTCATCAAACTGCACTATGCTTTTTTCCGTACAGTTAAGGGCATAGATAAATCCCTTTGAATCACATTCCAGATGACAAAAATAGTCCTTTTCGCTGCGAGAGATTATTCTAAGGAGTTGAGCTTCCCTGAATACATAAATACTCGAAAGGTTGGTTCTGCTCAAAGCGTAGGCATTGGGATATCCAGAAGAAGCTGCAATGGAAACAATCTTAAGACCCTGTGGTGGATCACTGACAAATCCACTTTGTCCAATATAGCTGTTGTTTTCCAGTGAAATGATTTTCATGCCACCAAGGTAATCGTCGCTTACGTATAGATGTTTCTGGTTGTTAATGGCAATGGATTCAGGCCAATGAAGCTCAAGGTTGTTTTTGGGCTCAAAGAAAATCTCTTGAATTTTACCAGTATTTAAATCAATTTGGGCAATGCCTCTTCGAAGAGCAGAAGTCATGAGGAGTCGGTTGGAAGAAATCGATTGGATGCCATTGGAGTAAATGCCTGTGGCTATGGTTTTGATATATCGACCATTCTGCTGAAAGAGAATAAGATCGCCATTAGCATCAGCTACAATAAAACGCTTATCAAAAAAATCAATGGCGGTAGGAATATTGACATATTCTTCACCAAAATGCTGAATATTTTTGAGTTCCGGATCAATGATAAAAAAACCTCTTTTTGCGCGATCAATCAATGCCATTCCTTTGTCAGGAACCGATACAATGTCTTGAAGAAATAAAAAAGAATGACCAGTGATCGACTGAACTTCATTTTGGATTTTTCCATCCGCATTATATATACAAAGACTCCGTTCAGTTATTGCTGCAATATTATTGTTTTTTAGTGCTGCGATACTAATAAAATCAGATCGCTGCTTTGGTTTATCAAATTCAAACTCATAAATGCCTCTTCGTGAAAAGGCTTGTATCCGTCCTGTTTTTTGGGCTAAAGCGTCGATTGATGCAACAAAAAGTTTTTGAGGAGTAGCGCAAAGGCCTCTTATTTCAATAAAATTACCTGGATCAAGCCCATAGCCGCCAAAATGAAAAAGCGGCATCAGGTCCTTGGAATAAACCTGAATTTTTGAATTATTCATGTCTGAAAGATATATCCATTCATCATTGGCATTTATGTCAGAAGCGATTTCAAAGAAACCTGGAGTCCAAGGATATCCAATGATTTGGATTAAATCTTGTTGAAATGCCAAAGAAACAAATAAAATAAAACTTAATAAGAAGCTACAGTAAAAAAAACTCTTTTTCATCAACTTTTGCATCTTAAATAGTTTACTTTCTTTCCATGAAAAGTGTATAATTTTTTCATGGATCAGATAATTATTGTAGCTAACTCTGATGGAATTGTAAAAGCCGTCGAAGAAAGTTTCAAGATAATTACCAGGGTGCATTTTGAAAGTATTACCCATTTGGAGCAAGCCCATCAAATGATCCGCGAAAAAAAACCTTCATTAGTCTTTTTGTGCGAAGATCTAATGGTAGATCAAATGAATTCCCTGCATCAATCAATTAAAAATGATTCTCTTATTCCCTATCTACCCTTAGTATATATCTGTAAAAAGTGGGATCCAAAAAATTCGGACTGGATTTTGAAAGGCAAACTGATTGATGACTGGATAGCTCTGGATCAAAGCATTTCCGAGCGATTATTCAGACTAAATCATCAAATATTGTTTTCTTCTCTTCGCAAAGAATTGCAACAAATGAAAATTGATTTTGATTACGTTAGTGCAGAATTGGTCTATTTTGTTCGTAGCAACCAAAAAGAGAAACAAAAAAAAGACAAGGAACGCCTGGTAGAAATGATCGACATTATGCACTACCTTCGAACTTTTCTTACAGGCATTAAGGGAGGAGCCAGTTTATTAAACCATCCTGATACCACCACGGATCAGAGAGAAAATGCTTTAGCGCTAATCATGAAAAATATAAAAAAAATGGATGATTATATTAATGAAAACGACTTAACTGTAAAAAATGAATATCGTAAAAAGCCTCCCATAAAAATCGTTAAAATTAATCATATCCTTGAAGCAGGTTCTCCTAAAATACAGTTAACCGCAGAAAAATAGACCTTAAGTGTGTTTTTTGAGAAATCCGGGTAGGATTATTCTGTAGTACGGCAG
>CAZMFK010000143.1:0-4739 GCA_964565545.1 uncultured Caldisericota bacterium
GAAAAAGTAAAACAATTAATCAAGGTGAAATCATGGAACAAAAACTAGTAAGCATCATCATGGGGTCGGATTCCGACTTACCCATCATGCAACAAACTGCTGAAATACTGGATGAATTTAGCATTGGATATGAAATCGATATAGTATCTGCCCATCGAACACCTGAAAAACTATACCATTTCGCATCCACAGCACATCATCGTGGAATAGAGGTTATCGTTGCAGGAGCGGGGGGTGCTGCTCATCTGCCAGGCATGGTGGCAGCGATATCTCCCTTACCAGTGATCGGTGTGCCAATTAAATCAAGCAATTCCATCGACGGTTGGGATTCCATCCTTTCCATTTTACAAATGCCCAGTGGAGTCCCTGTGGCAACAGTAGCATTGAATGGAGCCAAAAATGCAGGTATTCTCGCAGCTCAGATTGTATCAGTGTCAGACAGTTCTCTACGAAGCAAGATCATTCAATACAAAAAAAAGCTAACAGATCAGGTGCTTGCCAAATCAGAACAATATAAGACCAATCTCTGAGCAATCTCAAAGACCAAAAAAATGTCGCATCAAATTGAAATCGCTGCAAATTACATACGAGAAGGAAAATTAGTAGCCTTCCCCACCGAAACCGTTTATGGATTAGGAGCAAACGCTTTCAATCCCCAGGCAATAGCCAAAATATATGAACTCAAAGAACGCCCCTTCTTCGATCCGCTGATAGTTCATATCGCCCAGTTGTCCCAATTGGAAACACTGGTTGCAACAAGGGATGAAAGAGTATACCACCTAGCTGAAAGATTTTGGCCAGGTCCCCTGACCCTTGTTTTACCGAAAAGCAGCCTTGTACCTGAAATCATTAGCTCTGGCCTTCCCACTGTAGCAATTAGAATGCCAGCCAATGATATAGCTTTAGAGTTGATCCTTCAATCGAATTGCCCCATAGCTGCGCCAAGTGCCAATAAATATGGACGGATTAGCCCCACTAGCCCCGCTCATGTAAGAAAGCAACTTGCAAACGTAGATTATATCCTGGATGGAGGTAAAACTACGGTTGGCATCGAATCAAGCATTATCAAACTCACAAAAAGAGGATTTCAACTACTTCGCAATGGGGTTATCACACAAGAGGATCTGGAAAAAATACTTCCCCTTGACAAAACTTCCCAGACAGAAGAAATATCAGCCCCTGGAATGATGAAGTCACATTACAGTCCTGGAAAAAAGTTCTTTATAGCACATGACAACTCTTTAAGTATTGATAAAACCAAAGCTGGACTTATCTCATTTTCAGGGGAGTTGGAAAAAGGATATCGCAAAGTAATAAGAGTTTCAGAAAACAAAGATTCCAAAGATTATGCAGTCAATATGTTCGAAGTCATGCATGCTTTTGAAGATGACGAGGATATTGAAATCATAGTAGCAGAGCCTGTCAGTGAAATAGGGATAGGCAAAGCCATCATGGACAGACTCAAAAAAGCAGCTTTTAAATGGCAAAAAAATTAGTGCACAAAATATTGCACAGGGCGGTAGCATTGGCGCTATGAAAAAAGCCATACTTTTTAATGCTAACTCAGCAACTGGAAAAAGTCTTTGAGAACTAGCTTATTAAAGAAAGTTATCGCATTGGAATATCAGTTCATCGCGCCTATTTATTTGAATTAATAAAGTAAGATCATCCTGATAAGTATTGTAATCATTCGATGTGAGCGATATCTTCCGAGTATTTAGTCGCTATCACCTTCATTGCGGGATTTCGAGTGAAAAGATCAACACTATTTTACTAATCATAAAAATCCTTTTAAATAAACTAACGGAGGGATTAAGGAAGTTTGCAACAAAAGGAAAGAATCAAATGGATTTACGATAATCACCGAGTTCTTGTCAATATTGTTTTCGATTCAGAAAAACATTTATGATTGTCCAGTAACTATGAAAAAATAACTCCCAATGAATAGGCAATAATTCTAAAATGAGACAACACCCCCGTCCCCTTGTCTCATTGCAATATCTGGGTTTAGTCATACATTAAGGGAGAGGAGGATCAAATGAAAGTTGGAATTATCATATGCGACAGATACAAAAGCTGTGCCGGGGGTAAATGCTTTAGAGCAATGTCATTAAGGCAAGGTGCATTTAACATCTACGACCAAAGCTCTCCTTTGGAAGTCGTTGGCTACACAAGTTGCGGAGGATGCCCTGGGGGTAATATTGAATATGCCCCTGCTGAAATGATAAAAAATGGAGCGCAAGCGATTCACCTGGCCACAGGAATGATTGTAGGGTATCCACCCTGTCCAAGAATCGATTATTTTAAAAAATTCATAGAGGATAAGTACAACATTCCAGTAGTTTTTGGCACACATCCTATTCCCGAAAAATACAAAATCACCCATAGTCAACTACATTCATGGGATTCAGCAAAATTTAAGGAAATAACCAGCCCCACCATGGCAAACACTGATTTAAGAAAAGAATACGATTAAGAAGTTAGCAGCCAATGTATAAACACTTATTTGGACCAGTGCCCTCAAGGCGCTTGGGGGTATCGCTTGGAATTGATCTCGTTCCAAGAAAAGTTTGTACCCTGGATTGTGTATATTGCGAAATAGGCAAAACTACCTATCTTACCCTTGAAAGAAAGGCCTATGTTAGCCTGGACTCACTAAAAAATGAGATAGAGGATTATTTCACACACCACGAAGATCCAGACTATATCACCTTTTCTGGCTCTGGCGAACCGACTTTGAATATTAGCATAGCGGAGATCCTCGAATTCATCAGACGAGTTAGACCAAAAATCCCTGTAGCGGTTTTAACCAACGGAACTTTGTTCTATGAAAAAGAAGCCCGACAAGCTATTACTGGAGCTGACCTCGTGCTTCCATCCTTAGATGCAGCTACCCCTAAAGGCTTCAAAAAAATAAACCAGCCCCACCAAGACCTGGACATTGAGCAATATATTGAAGGTCTTATAAGGTTTAGAGAAGAATTTAAAAACCAAATCTGGCTGGAAGTTTTTATTTTACCCGGATACAATAACAATAAAGAAGAACTTTCTGCCCTTAGAGAAGCCATCACTAAAATCAAACCTGATCTGGTACAATTAAACACTCTGGATCGACCGGGCAATTTAGCTGATTTAAAAGGTTCAACCCCCACAGAGCTTCAAAACATTATAGATTTTTGGAAATTGGATAATGTCCAAATCATTGCATCCTATGAAAAAAATAGAGAAATTCCCTCTTTCAGTAAAGACATTGAGTCAACAATCTTACAGACCATATCCCGTAGACCTTGCACCTTAGAGGATTTGTGTCACATCTTGGGACTCCATGCAAATGAAATCAATAAATACCTGAGCATCCTGGCAAAGAAAAACAAAATTGTTTCCTCAAGTCAAGATCGAGGTATTTTTTACCAGTTAAATCCCCCTCTTTAAAACCTTGAAAAACTGAATATTACTTAAAATTTTAAGTATGCTCACATTTGCATAAATGCATTAAAAGACTAAAATTTTCTCAGGAGGTTTATATGGACAATATAAATGAAAAACATGGGATGCCCTTACTGGGCGATGCTTTCCCTGAAATGAAGGTGCAGACCACCCATGGTGAAATGCAGCTTCCTCAAGCTTTTACAGGAAAATGGTTTGTGCTGTTCAGCCATCCTGCAGACTTTACCCCTGTATGCACGACCGAATTTGTAGCTTTCCAAAAACGCTACGACCAATTTCGTGCCCTTAATTGCGAACTCCTTGGCATGAGCGTCGATCAGGTGTTTTCTCATATCAAATGGGAAGAATGGATTCGGGAAAATCTGAATGTTGAGATTCAATTCCCTATCATTGCTGATACTGGAGCAGTAGCTCAAAAACTTGGCCTTATTCACCCTGGCAAGGGTACCAACACTGTACGAGCAGTGTTTATTGTTGACGATAAAGGCTTGATCCGTATCATTTTTTACTACCCTCAGGAATTGGGTCGCAATATGGACGAAATCCTCCGCGCAGTCAAAGCCATGCAGATCTCCGACATCAACGGCGTAGCCATGCCTGCCCATTGGCCGGAAAATGAAATAGTGGGAGATCATGTAATTATTCCTCCTGCTAAAGATGTTAAAACCGCAAAAGAACGCCTTGAAAAAGCCAAAGCTGGAGAATTTGATTGCTTCGACTGGTGGCTTTGCCATCGCAAACTGTAAAAAGTAAACAGTAGATATAAGCTGCCAAATACAAACCGCTGGGTTGTGGCATCCAAAACCATAGCCTGGCGGTTTTTTTATAACAATCTATCATTATCTTGAGCTCTTTCCTTAAAATAGAGTTTGCTTATACTTAAAAAAATGGAAAATGTAGATGACTTTTTTAGTGAGTTAATAAATCTATTAAACAACTCTTTCAAACTACCAAATGACTAAAAAACTAAGAGAACTTGTCTGGAACAAATACGGGAAAAAGTGCGCCTACTGTGGGAAACCCTTGGAATATAAAGAGCTGCAAGTGGATCATATCAAAGCCAAACGCAGGAGAAAAGGTCCCGAGGTAAATGATATCAGTAATCTTAATCCCAGTTGCCGAAGATGTAACCACTACAAACGAGGATTATCACTCATCAATTTTCGCAGAAGGCTCAAAACGCTCCACCTGAGAATCCAGGATCAATATATCAACAAAGTCGCTATGGATTATGGAATTATCACTGTCCAAAAATGGGACGGAATCTTCTGGTTCGAAAAATACCAGGAGTA
>CAZMFK010000144.1:0-4736 GCA_964565545.1 uncultured Caldisericota bacterium
TAACAAAAAAGAACCGTCCCCGATTGTTGGGGTTTTACCAGGTGATTTCGGGTAGATAGCCTTCTTCGATATCGATACCGATTCCTATGGCGTTACGGCAGTGGTATTGTTTGGATTCCTGTTGCCATGAGGTGTTGTTTTTGCAGATATCTCTGAAATAAGTGTCGTTGCCACCAATATCAATAAAAATGCCTACCGCAGGCAAGACGTTACGAATACTCCAGGCTTTGGGATCCACCACGTAATTAGCATAACCCAGGCTATCTCTACCACGATCTTTCAAGTCCAATACTTCGTAGATATCATCCCCACCGACATTAACCGCAAAACCCATTCCATTGGCGGTGCTGGAGCCGATTAAAATCCCCCCCGAAGTTTTTTGCTTTTTCATTTCTCCCGTATCAGGATCTTTGACTTCTTCTTCATACCAGCACTGATAATGATCGTTTCCTCCCACATCAATATGCCAGGAAATGGAAATGTCGTGGGCTCCTCCAATCGAAATGGCTTGACGGGCATTGTAAAAATCATTCCCAGCCTCATCGAGTAAAACGGTGATACCCATATGGGCTGTTCCTGACTGGGTAAAGAAGTAGGATTCGTATTTGTCATCTCCTGAACGGTCATATAGAATTCCTACCGCAAACCAGTAAGCAGAGGCCTGGGCATAAATTCCTGCAGTATAGTGATCATCTCCAGCCAAATCCACCAGGATGCCTATACCTCCACCCATGGAATGACCATCATACAAATCACCTCTTCGACCAAAACCACAACCTTGGGAAAGTGAATAGTTGACATTGTCGTTGTGCCCCAGGACTCCAGGAGTTAGTAGCTCAAAAGGTTCAGCAATATAACGATCGTTGCCCTCGGTATCCAGGAGTAAACCATATCCCATAGTGTATCCAAAGCCTTGTGACATATAAAAGGAGTAATAATGATCGTTGCCACCGATGTTAACCAGATTTGCAATACCGTATTGCGCTGCACCCTGGGAAAATATGCGGGACTTAAAAGTATCGTCCCCAGCTTTATCCCAAAGCAGTCCTACGCCCCAGGTAGCTGCACCCTGGGCATGATAATGGGCAGTATAGGTATCGTTTCCCTCATAGTCCAGCAATATCCCAATTCCAAAAATTCCTGCACCCTGAGCACAAGCATCCCGGGAAGTAGCCATATATTGATCGTTTCCTTTGAAATCAAGGATGACGGAAATCGGATGATGAAAGCTTGATGTGGCTGCAGCTGCCCCTTTGTAAATGTCATTTCCGCCACAATCCACTATCAAAAGGTAGTCATCTCCCTCATATTCGTTGGATCGATTGCTACCATGAAAAGCAACTTTGCCAAGAGGCGTGATAAGTTCAAAATCATATCCGTTAGCAGGAATTTCATTTTTTAGAATCACTTCTTCAATCTTAAAAATAGCATAGATAAGAGGAATTGTTCCATAATACAAGTCTTTGTAATCAAAGTTCTGCCCCAGATCCCAAGCCAAAGCATCGGTATCTTTAAGCGGTATACCTTCGCGAGATAGTGATTGGGCTATGCGGAAAGCTTCCTCCCATTTTTCTCGGGGATAGTTTCGCAAAGCTCGTTCACGATATTTCAATGCAAAAGCGGAAGAATACAAGAAATCAGCTAGGGCTGTTTGGATTTCAAGAGGAGTAGTGCCAACCTGGCTTCTAACCCTTTCTGCATCATATTCTGAAAAATCATAACCCATTCGTGCATAAAGATGTTTGATGCCATCCAGCAAAGGTTCATTCTTTTCAATAGGCCATGGTTCGAGCTTGATCGAAGGGATAGCCATGACTGTGTTGCCTGTGCGCGCTGCACCCATTAAAAATTGTTGGAATAAACCATCGGATCTGTTCCATAACCCTCCTATGGCTGCAGCAGTTTGCCTGCTGTGCTTGGGCACATCCAGGGGTGCGCTCCACCACCGTTTGAACCAGGGAAACGTCATTCGGCCTTCGGTAGCAATAAGATTTTCAAGTATTAAAGGATCGTTACGGATGTCCTCGCGAGTATATCCATAAGTCTCCAGCGCTAACTCCATTACATCCACCGAATCAGCATATACAGGTGTCCTGAAAGTTGATGCTGTGAGTAGCAAGCTTAAACAACAAAACCATGCCAATACTCTTTTCATACTATTTTCCTCCCTTTTTTCCCTTTTGTTGTTTTTTTAAAATATACACTGCCAACCAGACCAGTATGCCAAGTATCATGAATACAGCCAGATTAACTATAAGCCACTGGATAATGTGTACTATAATATTAGCTACCTGAATCACCCGTAAGGCAAAAGTGACCCACATCTGCTTCCAGCCCAGTGGATTCCATGCGCTTTTCTTCTGTCCTTCCACGATTCGCGGGTTGGGTATAAGCTCTATGCTTACCGTTGAAAAATCCACCAATAAATCCCATCGCTCTATCTCGCTTCGATAAATTTCAATCCGTTCCTGTACGGCATCAATCTCACGTTGAACAGCAAGAATATCTTCAATTTTCTCAGCTTTTAAGAGAATTCGTTGGTATTGATCTTTTTGTTGGATGGCATTATCCAAACGAGCTTTGGTATCAAAATACTG
Source organism: uncultured Caldisericota bacterium (assembly GCA_964565545.1). Lineage (GTDB taxonomy): Bacteria > Caldisericota > Caldisericia > UBA6126 > UBA6126 > T3SED10-260. Next base: position 2,598 of record CAZMFK010000144.1, read on the forward strand.
CTTGGTAATCTCCTCGGTTCCCAATTGTTGCGACATTACTTTTCCAAGTTCTTCCAGCGATAGCATAAATTGTTCAAGCTTGGCTGCAGGAACTCGCACTTCCAGGGAAATATTTATTCCATGATCTTGTTCAATTTGCTGGGAAAAAGAGACATAACCCTGCAATGCTTTAACCTCATCAATAATTTTCTGGTGAATTTCTTTGGGGTTATCCACTCGAATTCGAATCTGAGCTGTTTGTATGATTTTTCGCTGACCCGTATTGGAAAGGGATCCAGTTCCGGGTTCAGCGCTATGATCCATCGAAGTTAAACTCTTTTGATCCATTGCAGCTTCAGGATAAGATCCTGAAATTTGTTTTTGATTGGCACAGCTGAAAAAAACAAAACTTAAAAAACATAGCAAGGCAAAAAAAATACCAGTTTTTGATTTCACGATAAGCTCCTTTCAGGAATCTTCTGAATCATGCTTTATTTATAAATGGGACTCCTGATTTTGCAATCTTTTCAGGCTTGATTTTAGTTTTTCGAGAAAAGCGAAAAGTATAGTAAAGGGCAAGGCTGATAGCTAAAATGGATGAAACTATTAATAAAAGGTTGCCCTGTTCAAAACCTGCCCATTGATACTGGCCATTAACTCGAAATCTATCCAGGATGCCCCCGTAAACTAATTGAAAAATAGCAGCCAAAAGAAAGCCAGCGCCATTTACCAGAGCCATTCCAATTCCGCTGTAATTTCTTCCGGCTATTTCTTTTCCCAGTCCCCAGGTGATCGAAAAGCCCGAACCAAAGTAACCCATGGAAAACATCCATAAAGAAAGACTTCCTATTGTTGCATGGAATTCAGCTAAAAAAGGTAGCAAAACCCATACAAGCGCAAATAATCCCAGATGAATATTCATCAGCAAAACCCTGCCATACCTGTCAGCCAGACGGCCTCCAATAAGGGCACCAAACATAACTCCCATTGAAACCCACATGACAACAAAACCAGCTGAAACCGGAGGAATGCCTAATATTGTCTGTGACAAGCGAGACCCCCATGCTGCCTGAAAAGTTTGTACTGCAGAAAAGGAAAAGGCATAGATAAATATGGGATAGTAGATCATTTTATTGGCAATAACTGCTAAAAAACCTTCCCAGGTTTTCTTGAAACTTAAAGGTTCGGAAGGCAGGGAATGATCTTGAAAACCTAAGTCAGACGGCTTATCTCTAACAATATAATAAGCCAGGATAGCAATAATGATAGTAATGAAAGCAATAGTCATAAAAGCTGTTCTCCATCCAGATATGGAAGTGATCCATGACAAGGGGTAGCTGGACAAAAGAGCACCTCCATTGCCAATAAAAAGAGTGATTCCTGTGAGTGTCATGAACTCCCTTGGCTTAAACCATTCACCGTTGAGCTTAAGGGTATTGACAAAAACGGGAGCTACACCCACTGTTGAGATCAAACGACCAGCAAACAGCCAAAAATAACTTGGTGCCCAGGCCATAAGCAGGGATCCGATTCCAGCTAGAAGGAGTCCAGCAGAACTGGTTTTGCGTGATCCCATAAAGTCTACCAGCATGCCGGAAGGGATTTGAAGAAAAGCATATAGATAATAATAAACGGCGCTGAGAGATGAAAATTGTAATGCAGTCATGGCGTACTCCGCCTGAAGTTCTGCTTGAAGAACATTTAAAGAAGTTCGCTGAAAAAAAACCAATAAATATGCAAAAAGTGAAGTAGCTAAAATTAACATTCTGCGACGATAAAAGTCCTGGGACATATCAGCATGTTCCTTTCTCTTACGGCTTCAATTTAACCAATTACCACCAATTTAGCTTCCATTTTATCTGCGTCAAGCTGCTTAAGGAAATCATTCGGGAAGAGTGCTTGTGAATGATGAGATACCACTTTATTGCCTTCAAATGTTGACAAATAGCATGGTACTTCATAGAATGATGAAAACAAAACGGAGATTGGAAGCGAGGTTATTCCTGTGCGAAAGCGAAGGAAACGGATCAAGCGTATCATTGTCCGCTTAATAGTGTTCATTATTGTTTTAATTCTTATTGGAATCCTGGGCTATGGTTTAATCCGATGGGTTTCCCAAGCTTTTTTCCATCGTATTCCTGCTCAGGAAGATGAAAAGTT
>CAZMFK010000145.1:0-2988 GCA_964565545.1 uncultured Caldisericota bacterium
CCATGAGATTTGACTCTTCAATGCTTGATTTGGGCAAAAAATAATCCAAAAGATCTGAAGCATGCTCCCTCAACTGCTCATCTTCCAAATCCCCTCCTTCATGTTTGGCAGAAATATTTTTTACTTTTCCTGCCAATTCCAGCAATTCATCCCTTCGATTGTAGGGCTGGCATACGATGCTTTTATAGGTTTCCGTGATGTGATGCTCAATGCGCACCCTGTCTTCAAATCCGAGAGTTCTGCGAATATCGGCTGATAACCTGATGGTTTCGTTATTGACAGAATTGCTCAAGTTAAAGCCCACCAAGGGGGTGGATCCATCTTCACGCGCAAAAAGCCTGGCACCTAGCAAAGTCCACCATACAGCGTAGGGATTGTCATTTCCCATAAAAACAGAAATCTTAAACTCATTATTTATACCCAGGCGATGAATCAGGTACGCAATCAGGATGGTGCCTGCATTGACATTCAGCACTTGAGTCACTCCATAATTGGTGTAATAGTATAAATACTCATCGAGCCACTTCAGAGCATAATCGTTGGGTTGCCCCACTCCACCAAAATAACCCGTGATGGTATCCGCTCCCCCGAGATGAACGTTGGACCCATCTGTTCCTCGGGTGTCCAGTGTATCCACATAACTCGACCCAAGAATATCCATTGCAGCCATTCCAGCTACCAAATCTCCCTGATCCGCCTCCGATTCTTTCATGTTTCTCACCCGAATAAAACGTCCTGGCATAATCTCACGGAATTCAATAGCTCGTTTAGCCTGACTGATGATCCAGGGGAAATATTGACAAGCGCTTATCTCCAGGGTAACAGCAGTCTCATTTGAAAACACCGTGCCAGGGTAAAGCTCTCCCAAAATACCTTTTCGAAATTCCTCAATCCCCACAAATGCTGCACGATCTCGTTGTTCCCTCAACCAATAAATATCTTTCAGGTAAGGAGAAGCAGAGAGTTTCAATCTATTGCAAAGGTTTTCAAGTTTTCTTGCCTTCAGTGACTTTTCATTTATCTCTTCGATAGACCCATACCTGGCAATCACCTGAAGAATAGATTCAAGGAGCGCACTGCTCGAATCAGCCAACACATGATTGATTTGTTCTACAGCTTCTTTAGAAATCGTTAGTTGTTCATTCAAAAGCTTAGACATGGTAGATTTGCCTCTCTTCCAGGATTTCCTTAAGCTCGTTAAAATGGGCATCATTTATGCCAAACCAGTTTTCCGGAGCTGGGAATTCATTCGTTTTTACCTGTCTCACAAATTCTTTCAAGCCTCTTTTAATGAGCTCTCCTGCAGGCTCAAAAACCTTGGCCATCCTCGGTTTGAATCGGGGATACAAACCAAACATATCATGATAGATCAGCAGTTGTCCATCGGTAAAGGGTCCGGATCCCAGACCAATGATAGGTATAGAGGCATTTTCGCTAATGATTTGCGCAATTCTGTCGGGAACCATTTCCAGGAGTATAGCCATACATCCTGCATTTTCCAGGGCTGAAGCATCATCAATAATCTTTTTAGCCTGGTAGGCTGTCTTTCCCTGTAGCTTGAAACCACCCAAAGCAGAAGCACTCTGGGGTCGCAAACCAAGATGACCCATGACGGGTATTCCAGAGCGAATAATGCCTTCAATCTGAGGCAACATTTCAATTCCACCTTCAAGTTTCACTCCGTCACATTCTGCTTCTGCCATGTATCTTCCAGCATTCAGAATAGCTGTTTCCACCGAAGGCTGGTAGGACATAAAGGGCATATCCCCGATAAGCCAGGCATTGGGAGACCCCTTGCGCACTGCTCTGGTATGTGGAAGCATCACCTCCATAGTCACTGGAAGCGTGGAAGTGTACCCCAAAATGGTCATCCCCAGGCTGTCTCCCACAGAGATAATCTCCACACCAGCTTCCTCCATGAAACAAGCAGAGGGATAATCATAGCAAGACAACATGCTGATCACCTCGGAGCGATTTTTCATTTCTCTGAGATAGGGTAAAGTTACTTTTTCTCGTATAGAACGAGGTTCATTGTTTTCTCGTATAGATTCCATTTATTCGTTTTCCTTTCATATATAAAGTAAAAAAGCCCAACAAGATAGCACAAATCATTGTGGAGCGGTGACTGACAGTATTAGCTTTAAACAGCGCTTAAGCTTGGACTAAAGCTGATACTCCAGCCACCATGGGCATGACCATATGAAAGAAAACCAAATCATGTTTGATCTGGATGGATTTTAAAAGATTGGCATGCAAACAGGAACAATACAATGAAAACCACAAAGCTGACTTCTTGGTTTCCAGTATAAAACAAAGCTCATTCCATCGAAGCAAGAACATTTTTTTATAAGCCAATCCAATCTTTCAAAAATTAATCCAAGTTTTTACCAGAAAAAAAAAGTCTGTCAAATAGGGTGTGCTTGTTGACAAAAAAACAAGTCAGTCTAAAATGTTTAGCCATGTTGGAAAAAAGTAGAGAAATAATGATTATAGCAGTTTCGTTCATGCATCATCATCATATGCATATGAGGTATACCCTCCGGTAACGACCTGCGGTCAATCCATAATCTCAGCCGTCGGCGTTGTCCGGCGGCTTTTTTTATTTTATAGCTTTTTTTGGAGGTAGTTGTGGAAAGAAAATTGCGAATAGTATTGCCCAAAGGACGGATCTATCAAAAGGTAATCGATTTATTGAACGAAGCGGGGTATCACCTCAGACTCAGTGGGCGTGAGCTTCGACCCATCTCTTCCCATGAACACCTGCAACTCAAAATACTGAAACCACAAAACATTCCCTCCCTGGTAGCATTAGGCTCTCATGATGCTGGATTTGCAGGAACAGATTGGTGCATCGAAAGCAAATCAAAAGTGGAAAACATTCTCGAGTTGGGCTTTGATCCTGTCAAAATCGTTTCAGCTATTCCTCAAAACAAAAGCATCAGCGATTTGCAGAAAAAAAAGATCCTGGTGGTATCTGAGTATGAAAAC
>CAZMFK010000145.1:3088-4704 GCA_964565545.1 uncultured Caldisericota bacterium
TTACCCTGCATGAAATCCCCTACCATTGCCAAGTTGTTTGGTGATCAAGGCTACTCAGCCAAAATAGTGGTCGATAAAGAATCTGTTACCTCGCTGATTAGCAAATTAATAGCACTGGGAGCTCGTGACATCCTTGAATACAATATCAACAAAGTGATTGTGAGTTAGCCCCAATGAAAATCCCCACCTTTTCCTCAAGCATACGAATGGATTGCAACGAAAATCCCTTCGCCTGCTCCCCTTTGCTACTACAAAAACTCACCTCAATCAGCCAAAAATCTCTCTCGACTTATCCCGATAAATCCGAGCTTTTAAAAAAACTTGCTGATTATTGCCAGGTGGATCCAGCCTGTATTTGTCTTTCAAATGGGAGCGACGATCTTTTACGAAACATCATCGAAGCATATTCAGACGAGTTTCGCCCCGTGTTGCTTCCTTTGCCCACCTTTTCCATGAATTTAAGGTACCTGCAAATGAAGAGAGCTCAGGTTTTTTGCCACACCACTCCCCCCAACGAACCCTTCCCGGCACCGGCCCTGGTAGAAAAAGCAAAGGAAAATCAGATCAAACTCCTGCTATTGGTCAATCCCAGTGTGCCCTTTGGCAGGGAAATCTCTGCCCAAAATCTTCTCTACCTCCTGGATTCATTGCCAGACCTATACCTCGTGATAGATGAGGCCTATGGAGAATTTATTTCTCATACTGCTGTTCCCTGGATAAAAAAATACCCCCGATTGATTGTCTGTAAAACCATGTCCAAGGCATTTGGCCTGGCTGGGCTTCGTATAGGATATGCTATATCCGCTCCAGACAATATCCAGCAAATAGAAAAGCACCTTTCTCCCTATTCCTGCTCATCACTTTCCTGTCTCCTTGCCTGCCAGGCGCTGGAAGATGTGCAGTGGATGGAAAAAGCAGTTTCCAAAATCCTCAACGAAAAAGCCAAGCTGTTTGAAGCCCTGTGCTTGCAGGGATGGGAGCCTGTTCCTTCATCAAGCAATTTTATTAGCTTTTTTACTCCCCAGGCCTTTCAGATTCAAGCATTCTTGAAAGAAAACTTTAGCATACTCATCCGCGCTTTTGAAAAGGGCTATGGCCTCGAAGAAAGAGTCATAAGAATAAGCATCGGAACCCCCAGTGAAAACCAATCATGCATCGAAGCATTAAAGCAATGGAGGAAGATTACACATGAGAAGAAGTGAGATCGTTCGAAACACTCGTGAAACAGAGATTAAAGCAAGCTTATTTCTGGATGGTCAGGGAACAAGCAACATCACCACCCCTATCCCATTTTTCAACCATATGCTCGAAACCCTATCCAAGCATAGTCGAATTGATCTAGATCTTGAGGTAAAGGGAGATGTTCACATCGATCAGCATCATACCGTGGAAGACACAGGCCTGGTCCTGGGTATGGCTATCAAAAAAGCGCTGGGAGAAAAAAGGGGGATAAATCGTGCTGGTTTTTTTGTTTTTCCCATGGATGAAGCCCTGGGATTAGTTTCTTTGGATATTGGAGGTAGAGTGCACCTCCAATTTCAAGCCACCTTCCAGCGTCAGTTTTGTGGTGATTTTGACTTAGACAGCTGTGAAGATTTTTTTTCAGGCTTTTCCCA
>CAZMFK010000146.1:0-4704 GCA_964565545.1 uncultured Caldisericota bacterium
AGATTTATTATCTTTCGCTAACGAGCGTTCTCCTTGAAGAACATGGATTTCAACGCTGGTCTGACTATCAGTGGCAGTCGTAAAAATCTGGCTTTTTGAAGTGGGGATGGCTGTATTGCGTTCAATCATTTTGGTAAACACTCCGCCCATGGTTTCGATACCAAGGCTCAAGGGAGTAACGTCAACCAAAACTACATTTTTAACGTCTCCTCCGATGATTCCACCCTGGACAGCAGCTCCCATGGCAACGCATTCCATCGGATCAATACCACGTTCGGGCTTTTTGTTCATGTAGTCTTCTATAGTTTTCTGAACGATGGGCATACGAGTGGGGCCACCCACCAGGATCACTTTGTCAATTTGCTGAGGTGTTAGCTGGGAATCTTTGAGAGCATGCTCCATAGGTCCTTTGATTTTGTCAACGGTTGGTTTGACCAGGGCTTCGAGTTTGGCGCGGGTAAGTTTTATGTTTAGGTGCAGGGGCGTACCGCTTGCATCTGCAGTTATGAAAGGGAGGTTGATGTCAGTTTCAAGCACAGTGCTGAGTTCTATCTTGGCTTTTTCCACAGCTTCTTTCAAACGATAAGTCACGTTTTTATCTTTTCGAAGATCTACTTGATTTTCTTTTTGAAACTCATCGCAGACATAATTGAAAAGAGAAGTGTCCATATCAGTTCCCCCAAGATGAGTATCCCCCGAAGTTGAGGCTACTTCAAAAACGCCACCGCCAAAATCCATAATGGTAACATCCAGCGTTCCTCCACCCAGATCGACCACCATGACTTTAAGATTTTGGTCAGACTTATCCAGACCAAAAGCAAAAGCTGCTGCAGTTGGCTCATTAACTAATCGCACTACATCCAGGCCTGCAATAGCTCCAGCATCCTTGGTGGCTTGACGCTGGTCATCATTAAAATAGGCGGGTACTGTAATGACTGCTTTTTCAACAGGTTCTCCGAGATAGGCTTCTGCATCTTTTTTGATTTTTTGAAGAATAAAGGCTGAAATTTGCTGAGGGGTGTACTCTTTCCCGTAAACACTTATTTTTTCTTTGGTTCCCATTTTGCGCTTAATAGCGGTAATGGTTCCGGAAGGGTTAAGGGACGATTGCCTTCGGGCAGGTTCTCCCACCAGCATTTGTCCGTCTTTGGTAAAAGCGACATAAGACGGAGTGGTTTTTCCTCCAACGCTGGTACCCTCTGCTGCAGGTATGATGGTAGGCTTTCCTCCTATCATGACAGAAGCTGCAGAATTTGATGTTCCTAAATCGATTCCAATAATTTTAGGCATTTTTTCCTCCTAACACATTTTCCTCATTAATTAATGTTTGTTTCATGTTTTTCATTTGTCTCCTCGTGTGATTCAGGACATTGATTCACCACTACCAGGGGATGTCGAATCCATTGGTCCCCGCAACGATATCCAGCACGGATAACTTCAATGATTTGGTTTTCTTTGAGTCCCTGGACGTGAAAAATCCCTCCAAGCTCGTGTTCATGAGGATCGAACATATTGCCTACAGGGGAGATTTTTTCAATATTCAGCATCTCCATTGCTTTGCTGGTTTCTTTGATAACCATATCCATGCCATCAAGAATCGTTGCCATGGATTGTGTTTTTTCAGCAGCAAGCCGGATTCGACTCAAATCATCGGAAAGACTGAGCAAAGAGCGAGCTACCTCAGCAACAATGCATGCCCGAGAATTTGCCTGCTCTCTTCGCTGGATTTGCTGTACCTGGTCCATTTCTTTGCAAATAAACTGAAAGGATTCTTTAACTTCCATCAGTTGCAACGAATACTCCCAGAGTAAATTGCTTAAATTTTGGACAAACACGGTATCGCTGAACCCATCTTCCTTTTTTCTTTCTCTCATTCTTAATTTCCTTACATGGTGTAAAAAAAACATCCTAACTATTTTTTCCCAAAAATAACTTTTTTTTTGATTTTTTAGGAAAATAAGTTAAATCATTCATAGAATATCTGATTTCACCTTAAATCAGTATTTAGTATTTTATATGGAATAGCTATTTTAGCGTGATAGGAGATAAAGTATGATTATATTGGTATTAAACTGCGGTAGCTCATCGATCAAATTCAAACTTTATGCCATGAAGGAAGAAATTGAAATTGCTTCAGGCATAGTAGAAAAAATTGGAGCAGAAGATGCCATATTCAAGTACAAAAACCATCATGCGATTGATCAAAAAGAAATATTGCCCATCAGTTCTCATGGAATGGGACTAAAATATATTTTAAACCGATTGAAGGACAGCCAATATGGTGTTATTGCGAGTGAGGATGAAATAGTTGCTGTAGGCCACCGGGTGGTTCACGGAGGTGAGAAATTTAATGCTTCCATTTTGATTAATGCTGAAGTTATTGCAGAAATTGAAAAATGCATTCCCCTCGCTCCTCTTCACAATCCGCCCAACCTTACAGGTATTAAAGAATGCATGAAGCTGATGAAAAATGCCAAACAAGTAGCTGTATTCGACACGGCTTTTCACCAAACGCTTCCGGTATATGCCTATATTTATCCCCTGCCTTATGCTTTATATCGTCAGGATCGTGTTCGGCGCTATGGTTTTCATGGTACTTCCCATCGGTATATTGCTCAGGAATGCAGTAAAATGCTTGGCAAACCATTGGAAGAAACTAAAATCATCACTTGCCATCTTGGAAATGGTAGCTCTATTGCTGCTGTTCAACATGGAAAATCCATTGATACCACCATGGGATATACTCCACTGGAAGGGATCATGATGGGCACGCGTTCCGGTTCCATTGATCCAGCGATAGTGCTGTACATGATGCGGGAAAAAAAGATGTCAGTTAGCGAAGTGGATGACCTTTTGAATAAGCGCTCAGGATTTCTAGGAGTTAGTGAATTGTCCAATGATCTACGCGATGTAACCATTGCAGCTAAAGAACATCACGAACTATCCAAGCTTTCGTTGGAGTTGTGCTCCTATCAATTAAAGAAATATGTAGGAAGTTACATGGCAGCTATGAATGGAGCTGATGCGGTTGTTTTTTCTGGAGGCGTGGGTGAGAATACCGAAGAAATCCGGGAATTGTCCATGAGCTCCATGGAGCATCTTGGCATCCATCTTGACCATCATCGCAACTTGACTGACATGAAGAAAACAAGAATGATCTCAACAGATGATTCACAGGTCAAGGTTTTTGTCATTTTTACCAATGAAGAAATCATGATTGCGCGCGATACTTTTGAACTGATTGAGCCGTAATCTAATGGATGAAACGTCATTGCAATGGATATGCTCTCTGGCACAGATTGAGCTTAGTCCTAACGAAAAAAAAAGCTTAATCAGGGATGTTGAAAAATTACTGGAACACTTCAGTGTTTTATCGGAGCTTCCCAAGAAAAAACCTGATTTTCAAACCCGACGAATATTTTTAAGAGAAGATATCGCCCGACAGGCTTCTATGGATATGATTTCTGGAATCAAGAACAATTTTCCAGATCAAAACCGTGGCATGCTTAAGATTTCTGCCCTTCAGCCCGAGGCCCCAATCGGTGAATAGGCCTCATTTTTCAATTTCTGAGATACAACAAATGGTTCACAATAGCCCCAAGGGGGCTCATGATATTATCTCCATGTATCATCGTCGGATTCTGGATCAAAACTCTGTTATCAATGCTTTTATCAATACTTTCAAAGCATACCCGGAAGAGCATCTGGAAAAATATATCCTGCACACTCCTTCTTGTTTGCCTCTTTTCGGGGTGCCTATAGCCATAAAAGACAATATTGCAACAGCAGGACTTCCCCTGACGGGAGGATCAAAGATTCTTGAGCCTTTTTGCTGTCCCTATGATGCTACAGTCGTCGAACGCTTACGTCAGGCAGGAGCCTGGATTATTGGCAAAACGAATCTGGATGAGTTTGCCATGGGATCCTCCAATGAGTTTTCTGCCTATGGACCAGTTCGCAACCCACATCAAACGGAATATGTCCCGGGGGGGTCTTCTGGAGGATCATGCGCAGCAGTTGCTTCTGATATGGCTCCTCTTGCTCTGGGAACAGATACGGGCGGGTCTATTCGCCAGCCTTCTTCTTATTGCGGTGTAGTAGGCATCCGACCTACGTATGGTTTGGTTTCCCGCTATGGCCTTTGTGCTTTTTCTTCTAGCATAGATCAGATTGGTCCCATCGCTCAAACTGTGAATGATGCTTTTTTGTTGCTTGAAATAATTTCAGGCCATGATCCCTATGATCCCAGCAGTTACCATTTTTCGTATTCTCAACTTCCAGACGTACAGCAGGCAATAAGTTTTGGGATTATTGAGGAGATTGACCAGATTGAACTTCATGAAGAAGTGCGGATTCGATATGAAAAGCTAAAAAGTTTTTTGAGCCAACATTATCCTTTGAAACAAGTTTCTATGAAGTATTTTAAATATGCTCTGCCAGCTTACCATGTGCTTTGCGATGCTGAAGCTTCTTCCAACCTTTTGAGATATAATGGAATTGCTTATGGTCAAAGAGTAAATATGCCTGATTATGCTTTGCAAGTGACGCAAGCACGAACCCGATTTTTAGGGACTGAAGTCAAGCGCAGGATTTTGCTGGGCACCTATTCTTTAACCCAAAAGAGTCAGGGGTCCCTTTATCAGGAGGCAATGAATGCCCGATATTTGATAGCTGGGGAAATGGAGCATATCCTGGAAGAGGTTT
>CAZMFK010000147.1:0-4678 GCA_964565545.1 uncultured Caldisericota bacterium
TGCGAGAAATATGTAATCAAAAATGTCCGGGAGTAAGTGTTATCGATTCTAAGCTGCCCAAGCTGGCAAATCTCGGTGGAAAGTTTGATATTATAGTTTCCTCTTATGTGATACACCATGTTCCTCATGATAGCATAGGTTTCATGGTTGACAGATTAAAAAAGCTATGCAATCCCGGGGGAATCATCTTGCTTCTGGATGTTATGTTTGAGGATGAGTCTGCATTTCTGAATGAAGTTAAGTATCAAAAAGAAAACAAGTTTGAGGATAGAGTGGAAGAGTTGTTGGACGAGTATTTTCATTTTGTTGATCAATTAAGCAGGGCATTTATTGAAGTTGGTTTTTCAGTTGGCACTCACCGTCTTAGCAAGTATATATGGTTGCTCAAAGCACATCATATTTCTACGTCAAAAGGTTAACAAACGGGTGCAGTGAAGCTTTTTTTAAAAAACACAAAGGGATAGTGTAAATAACTACTTGCTTCATCAAATGAGGGACGGTTCTTTTTTGTTGTAAAACGCCAAAGTGCCGAACGTAATGCTGCCAAAGTGCCGAAATATATTTGGCCATTTTGCCGATAATTTATTGTAAATCACGCTGATGTGTATATAATTATCCTTAAGATGAACATCGTGAAAACATATAAAAAAAGAATTGCTGATGGGATACTCAAGGAGAAACTAGATGCTAAGGGTGCGGTATTGGTGGAAGGTGCAAAATGGTGTGGTAAAACTACTACTGCCTCTCAACTAGCCCAAAGCATCCTGTATCTCCACGATCCAGCCAATAAAGAACAATATTTAAAGATGGCTTCTATCAATCCTGGCTTGTTACTGGAGGGGACAACTCCTCGTTTAATTGATGAATGGCAATTGGCGCCACAACTGTGGGATGCTGTTCGTTTTGAAATTGATCAACGAGATGATTTCGGGCAATTTATTCTTACGGGTTCTTCTACTCCTGTAGCCGATATGTCGACTTCTCATTCAGGAACAGGAAGAATTTCCCGCATGTTAATGCGCCCAATGACTCTTTGGGAGTCAGAGGATTCCAATGGCGTGATAGCTCTGAGTGATTTGTTTGAAGGTCAGGACGATATTGCAGGAATGAGCTCGATAGACATCATTCGATTAGCCTATCTTATTTGCAGGGGTGGGTGGCCCAAATCCCTTCATCCCAGTGAAAGGATTAGCTTAATCCAAGCTTATGATTATTATGATTCGGTGATAGAATCCGATATATCACTAGCTGATGGTGTTCAACGCAATCCACAGAGGGTGAAATTATTGATGAGGGCTTATTCCAGGTGTATTTCCTCAGAAGCTAAAATTTCCAACATCAGATCCGATATGATTTCCAACGACTCCGACAGCTTGTCTGAAGACACTATATACTCCTATATTTCGGCATTGAAAAGGATTTTTGTGATTGAGAATTTGCCTGCATGGAGTCCAAATCTACGATCCAAAACTGCGATTCGACTCTCCGACAAGCGTCATTTTGTAGACCCTTCGATCGCAGTGGCTTGTCTCGGAATTGGACCAAAAGACTTGATAAACGACTTAAATACCATGGGCTTGTTGTTTGAATCCATGTGTGTCAGAGATCTGAGGGTGTTTGCCGAAGCAATGGATGGCACTGTGTACCACTATCGAGATAAGTCTGGGCTTGAATGCGATGCAGTGATACATTTAAGGAATGGTTCTTATGCTCTGGTGGAGGTTAAACTGGGTGGGAATGAGCTTGACCTAGCAGCGAAAAACTTGCTTGCTTTGAGCAACAAGATCGACACAGATCGTATGAAAGCACCTTCTTTTTTAATGGTGTTGACAAATGGAAGCATCGCATACAGGAGAAAAGATGGAGTTTTTGTAGTTCCTGCTGGATGCCTCAAGCCTTAATGGGAAAAGGTGCTTGGCGAAAAAAACTTCCTGAATGCCTCGTTTGTTTTCATAGATGCTAATCCACCTTAAGCACAGCTTGCTTCAATTATACTAAGATATGAAATAAAACAATCATCATGAATAACAGCAAAAGCTTTGATTAAAACTGATGCAGCAGTCAAGCAAATTGACAGGCGGAGGGGATAAGGTAAGATAATGCCATAAGCTTTTCAATGGGTTTGAAGGGGGTTGGTATGGTGTCAAGAAATCTATTTGCCCTTTGCTTGGTAATGGTATTGATGGTCTTGCCTGCAGGACCTCTTGCCCACGCAGAGCAAGCAGCTCGCATCGACCCTATATTCTTTCATGAAGTCAAAGATTCATCGGCATGGATCGATGTGGTGCTTGAACTGCGGGACCTTCCAGGGATTGAATACTGGCAGTTGCAATACGCTCAGACTTCCATGGAACTGGCTCCCCACAGATCCTCCCTGCTCGAAGATACTCGGGCTTATCAAGAAGCTCTGGCTAAGAAACAGGATGAATTGTTGGCCTGGGCTAGCCGGAAAAAGCTATCGCTCATCCCCGGGCACCGTCTGAGCCTGACGCTAAATGCTATTACCGCAGAAGTGATGGGAACCGATATCGAAGTCCTGGCCAGCTGCCCTATGCTATATAAAATACATGATGCACGAATGAGCTTGGATCCTATCCGATACCTGGGCTCGAAAAGTACAGGAGCGGAAAAAGCCTGGGCAGGATTGGCAGAGGAGCAGATTGCATCGCTTTCCGGCAAGGGCATGCTGGTGGGGGTGATGGATACGGGCCTGGACCTTTTGCACCCGGAATTTGCCAGAGAGGGTAAAGTCAAAGGGGGCTATAATATCGCTGACGACAATGAAGATCTAAGCGATTCCAGCTCTCATGGCACCCATGTGGCGGGTATTGCTGTCGGGCAGGGTAGCAAGGATGCAAAGCAGGGGCGTGGCATGGCCTATGATGCCCAGGTGATGGTGTACAAGATATTTTCCAAAAACAGCTCGGGGTCGGCGGATCTGCTCGTGGCTATGGAAAGAGTAGTCAAAGATGGCTGTGATGTGCTGAATTGCTCCTTTGGAGCGAGCTCGAGTGATTATTCCACGGGGGATTCGGCTTTTCATCGTTCGATACGCAATGTGGACAAGGCAGGCACTCTGGTGGTGGCAGGATCCGGAAACTCAGGAGCCCGTCGAAAAGAAGTCCCCTGGCCGATCCTGATCCCCAGCATCATTGATACTGCTTTTTCGGTAGGGGGCACTGATGATCGCAAAGAGGGCCCTTTTTTGTCGGTCCAGCTTCATTCGAGAACTGAGCGTGTGATACAGGCGATACACACCCCCCATTCGCGCACTATGACCAATTCTCTTTTTACCAATGGGATAGTGGATGCTGGCTATGGGTTGGCAGATGAATTAAAGCGCCTGGACCTGCAGGACAAAGTAGCGCTGATCCAGCGAGGACCAAATCAGCTGAATGTGTCGTTTCGCGACAAGCTGGAAAATGCCCTGCAAGGGGGCGCTGTAGGAGTCATCTTTTATAACAACGCTCCCCACCAAAACACTCCCTTTCATATCCTGAAACCGGGAGAAGGCAGTAATTCCGTGCTTCATCTTCCACCCTCCATCAGTCTAAGCAAAGAGGACGGAGAGTATATCAAAACAGCCATTGAAAGAGGAGCTGGCTTTGCTATCGATTACCGGCAGTTCAGTACCATTGCTTCCTTTTCATCCATGGGGCTCTCGGGAGATTCGGCATTTAAGCCCGAGATCACCGCTCCAGCCACGCAGATTGTCTCGACCATCCCGGGAGGGAAGTATGCGACCATGGCGGGTACCTCCTTTTCCACTCCCATGATTACGGGGCTTGTAGCATTGCTAAAAGAAGCGCGACCAACATGGACCCACCCGCAAATCAAATCAGCCCTGATGAACACGGCAGATATCATGATCAATCCCTTTAACCAGCTACCTGTCACCTTTACCCTGCAGGGCGCAGGGACGGCTCGATTGGATAAGGCGATTCAAACTCCAGCTTTTCTGGAGCCCAGGGCTCTGGTGCTCTCCAATACCAGCGAAGAGGTCAGTCAGACCTTTAGCGTGACAAATGCTTCGGATAAGCAGCAGCACTTTGCTCTGAGCACTGAATTTTTTCATCTGAATCACGAGACTCTGCCGCTTTCTGTGGTGTTTGACCGTCAGGAGCTTACAGTGGAAAAGGGCCAGAAGGCCAGCTTTAGTGTCACCTTTCGGATGGACCGCTCAGCTTTTCTTCAAAACCGCTATGAGGGCATCATCAAGCTGGGGGATGAACTGCATATCCCGCTGATTTGCTATCGAAACCCGGGTCATCTGGTTGAGGATGCTGTCAGCAATATCCGTCTGTCGCAAGATAGCCTGGATCTAAGAGACGCTGATGTACTGGAGCAATCCCCGGTGCAGATTTCGTTTTCATTGAATGCGGGCAATTTGTCTTCGAGGGTAACGAAGGACTACACCAGTTTTACCGGGGTCAATTATGGAAACGTGGATATCTATGTATTTGACGAAGCCGGAGAGGAATGGGGCAAAATCGCCAGCTTCAGCAATATCATGGTCGGAGAATATACTTTTTTATGGAACGGGAAGGATGCAAAGCAAGAGCTCTTTCTGCCCAGAGGCAGGTTTTATCTCCATTTCTTGATGACGATGCGAGAGCATAAAAACCAGGAATGGACTTCATATCCCTATGGCCCTTTTAGGAAAGCTTTTCATGTCGCT
>CAZMFK010000148.1:0-4666 GCA_964565545.1 uncultured Caldisericota bacterium
TATTCAATCATCTTCTTTTAAAAAATGAAGAATTAGAAAAATTAGAATCTGAGATGATCATTAAAATTGAAAAAACCCTCCATTTCAGCTCTCTCGAAGATGCATTCAAAACAAAAATTAAGTATAAGGGGCGAATGGAAGTTCAAATGACAATTAAAAAAATAATCATCAATCCTTCCAACAAGCAAAGCGAATATATTCTTCAAATTGAAGATATTACCGAACGAAAAAAAATTGATCATGCTAAAAATGAATTTATCAATACAGTCTCTCATGAAATGCGCACCCCTCTAACTTCCATTCAACAGGCGCTGGTTTTAATATCTAACTATTTTCAATCCAACATGACCGAGGAACAAATCAATCTGCTAAATATCGCCCAACGAAATACGGATCGATTATCCAAGCTTGTCACCAATGTGCTGGATTTTCAAAAGCTTTCATCTTTTTTAATGGAAATCAATATAAAGCCTCATTCCATCAACGATATAATCCTTCAGATTATGAGCGATCTAAGCAGTTTTACTTTTAACGAAAAAGTAATCATTGAGACCAGTTTGGAAAGAAAACTGCCTTTGGTTCTTATTGATAAAGATAAAATCTCTCAGGTGCTAATCAACCTTATTAGCAACGCTGTTAAATTTACACCTCAGGGAACTATAACGATTGGCACATCTTATGATGAAGAAAAAAAACAAGTCAAGGTGTTTGTCAAAGATACGGGTATTGGCATTGGTCAGGAACATATAAAAGATATTTCGCTACCTTTTTTTCAAATCAGGGAAGATTCAAGACAAAAAATCTCTGGAACCGGGTTGGGCCTTTCAATCTGTAAAAAAATACTTGAAAACCACGGAAGCACCTTGCTTGTTACATCCGAACGCCATAAAGGCAGTATTTTTTGTTTTTATTTAGATGCTGAAGAAACTTAGCCCTCTTTCTCTTTTGTTATTTCTTCAATGGAAGCGTAAAGAAAAAACGAGCCCCTTTGTCTAGTTCGCTCTCAGCCCAAATCCTTCCGCCATGACGATGGATAATTCGCTCAACTAAAGCCAGGCCAATACCTGTGCCTTCAAATTCACTATCCCGATGGAGTCTTTGAAAAGTATCAAACAGTTTGTCTTTATATTTTTCGTCAAATCCAACCCCATTATCTCGAATGGCATATTCTGTCACTTTAGCTTTTTGGACGCCGTCAATCTTGATGCTAATCTTATCCCTGCCCCGTGAAAATTTGAGCGCATTGCCAATTAAATTTATCCAAACCTGCCGTATTAATACTGGATCCCCGTAAGCTTCAGGCAAGGACCCGATGTCAACACTGACAAGCTCATGATCTTGAATAAGCTCATCAAGGCAACTCTTTACCATTTGATGCATATCCATCGGAGTCTTTTTGATGTCGCTTTGAGTAACTTTTGACATAAAAAGCAATCCGTTAATAAGTTCGTCCATCCTTTGAGCATTGTCAATGATGATATTCAACATCCTTCTGCCTTCCTCGCCTAAAACTTCGGAATAATTCAATTTTAAGACATCAGAAAACCCATGGATTGCCCTTAGCGGAGCTCTAAGGTCGTGTGACACAGAATGAGAAAAAGCCTTCAGGGCTTTGTTGATGTTTTCAAGTTCCAGTGTTCTTATCTTAACACGATCTTCAAGCTCTTCATTGAGTTGCAGCAATTGTCTTTCGATTCTTGTTTTTTCAGTGATGTCGCGAACAATAAAAACTACGCGAGAAGGCAGGTCAATACCTTCAGGTATATATTTACCATTTATCTCAATATTCAAAACTGTTCCATCACAGCATAATGCCTCATATTCCTCTGGTCCTGAAAAAAAACCCTGATGCATTTGAAGCATATTCTCTCGGATTTTTTGGCGTTCTTCAGGAACAATAAACTTCTCAAAGGCTTCGCCAATAATATCTCCTTTGTGATTGCATCGAAACATGGGTAAAGTAATTTGCGAAATCATTTCAACAATCCCTTGTTGATTTGTGATGATGATAGCATCAGGTGACGCGTTCATAAGGAACCGATACATGCTTTCCGTTTGGTGGGCATTTCGGGCAATAACTTCATGGGAAGACACCAATTGATAAATATAAGCTATCAAAGCGGTAGCCAAAGAATAAAAAAGCAACGACATCAGCATCATGGGCAGATGATCAACTGGATTAACTCCTGCATAAAAGTTAAAGATGGAAAATACGATTATGGCTGAAAAGTGAACCAGTAGTCCAAATAGAAATAAAATCCAAACAGTTTGATATCCATAAGTAAATTTTCGGCGATAAAAAAACAAGATGCCCCATAAGGCAGAAATGATTGACATCAAAGATCCCATCAGCATATTCCTGTCATTGATGCATATCCTGAAAAGAATTGTTGCCATGGTTGAAATGAGTGCAGTTACAGGTCCAAAAAAGAAACCGGCGGTACTAATCAAAATAGTACTACCATCTAATTTGACTGCTGGGTTAAGTAATTCAGAATGAATTATTCCAGCCAAAGCGACGCCACCATAAAAAAGACCACAAAAAATAGCTTGCATTTTAAATAATCTTAGCTTGAAACAAACTAAAGTGGATGCTATTCCCAAAGCAGCCAGAGTTCCTGTGACAAAGATTAAATCAAGAAAAAGCCGCATATCAGCAGCTCCTTTCTTTCAGCACCACCAGAAAAGATTTCAATCACTGAAATACGCTATACTGCAAGACTCAAGGATGTTCTGATGCTGCCTTCATAAAAATCCTGAAATAGTTATTTGTTTAAAGTGATTCCGTAATATTGAGCCATCAAATCCAGATTTTCCTGAGTAATAAATTGCTTCTTCCCGCCCATGGAAAGAACTTTTACTAATATCTCCGCTGCTTTTTCTATGGTATCAATCAGCCCAAAAGCCAAATCAAGGCTTTCGCCAGCACATAAAATGCCATGATGAGACCAAATCACTGCATCATGCTGCTTCATTGATTTACTGCTGGCTTCTGCTAATTCAACACTGCCAGGAAGCAGCCATGGAAGAACTCCAATCCCTTTTGGAAAAACCACTGAGCATTCACTGATCATCTCCCAAAGCTCTTTTGTAAAAACTGCGCTGTCCAAAGGTAAAACAAAAGTCAGAGCAATCAGATTTGGAGGGTGACCGTGCATGACTGCGCGATATTGACCAGGATTTTGTTCTTGCTTCGTTGCATGGGTTAAAAGATGGGTGGGCAATTCACTGGTTGGATGTGGATTATTTTTTAAGCCCCATACGAGGCGATACCCTTTACCTTCATTGTCAATCTGGATAATCCCGATATTTTCTTCCGGTTTGAGTTCAATATTCCTAAAAAAACCTCCGCTCCCTGTTACAAGAAAAAATGCATTGGCAAGCTCTTTGGCATGGATAGGCAAAGCAATAAAAGGACTAACCAGTTTAAAGTCTGACTGAATATGTTGGATATCTTCCTTTTTAAGACGATAGCTAAGGTTTCCCCCATTACGCTCATGCCAGCCCTTCACCCATGCATCATTACTAATCCGAATAAAATCAGCAATAAAAGATAAGCTTAAGAAATCCATCATACCTTAAATTATATTCTCACTAAATATTTAGAAAAGTATATTAAGCTTGAATGAGTTTATCCAATGCTATCATGGCCTTCATAAAACTCATGTTAAGCATAAGATTCACTTTTGTATCGTAAGGAGTGCTTCCCAAATTGATCATTATCAGAGCTTTGCCTTGAAAATAATCAATTAATCCTGCTGCTGGATAGACCACTAAAGAAGTTCCTCCAATAATAACAATTTCAGCAGTTCGGATCAGCTCAATGGCTTCATTTACACTTTTTTGATTCAACATTTCCCCGAAGAGGGTAACATCTGGTCTGACCTTACCTCCACAGGTACAACAAGGTACCAGGTCCATACTTAAAAATGCTTCGAGCGAATAAGTTTTTCCGCAAGACTCGCAATAATTCCGTTGAGTTGAGCCATGCAACTCTATAACCTTTATGCTGCCAGCTTTCTGATGAAGCCCATCAATGTTTTGCGTGATGATCCCGGATAGTCGCTTTTCACTTTCCCAACGCTGAAGAATCCTATGGCCTTCGTGAGGTTGAATGTCAGGATATATTCGCAATTTTCGGTAATAGGTAAAAAAAACTTTTGGACGCTCATACAAGTTTCTACTGCAGAGGGCATCTTCAGGAATGGTGCTGTATATACCCCGGGCTGATCGAAAATCAGGAATCCCGCTCTCAGTAGAAGTTCCTGCACCTCCAAAAAATACTATCCGCTGGCTGTTTTTTAATAAATCCAATAAATGGTCCGGGATTTGCAAATCATTTGACATATCTTTTCCTTTTTTCAAATTTTAACTGGATTCAGGAATTTAAGTCAAATAGCACTAAATCAGAACAATGGGTCCCTATAGCCATGGGGTGAGCATTCTCATCATGAAGCTGAGTAGTATGGAGGATATATTGAATCCATTCATTCATGTCGATCTTACCGTCAACCTCTCCGGTAGAGAAACCATCTGCTTTACCAAGGAAAGCCTGTTCCAATGCAAAAGTAAAAGGATTGATGAATTCATTCTCGATTTTTACCGGACCTGACATCAGTAAGGCATTTTGGGAAGTCAATACAACAAAGTTCCTACCTTCTTCCGT
>CAZMFK010000149.1:0-4641 GCA_964565545.1 uncultured Caldisericota bacterium
CTTCAGAAGGCAAAGAGATCCTGGAAGCGCGTTTTCGTCTGGGATTGATGAATTATTTTTTTAATATTCCAGATCCTCTGGCAGCTCGTCGCACGATGGGCTTCAAGTATCTGGATGAAAAAGCCTGCACTTTGTGCAAGCGTTGTGCTCTTGAGTGTCCTTTTCAAGCCATTATAATGGATCCTTATCCGATTTTTAATGAAGAGATATGTACCGGGTGCTGGAAATGCTACAATCGCTGCCCTACACAAGCCATATATACTCGCAATTTGCACGGTGCGGGGCATTATCCTGAGCCTTCAACCCTATTCAAAAAAAAATTTGATCGTCTGGTAAAAAACAATGAATAAATCCCTGCCTTTCCGGTGTGCACTGATTACTGGAGCTTCCAGCGGTATTGGGGAGGCCTTTGCCAAAGAGCTTGCCCAAAGAGGCATTGTTCAATTAATCCTGGTCGCTCGGAGTGGAGAAAAACTGGAAAAACTGTCGCAATTGCTTCAGCAGGATTTTTCCATCAAAGTACATTGGATTTCTCAAGATCTTGCAGAAACATCAGCACCCGAAGCTCTTCTGGCAGAAATAGAAAAACTGGGCTGGGAAGTGGACTGTCTGATCAACAATGCTGGATTCACTATTCGCACAGAAGATGAGTTTGAAGACAGTATCATGGTGATGCGCATGATTCAACTGATGGCAACGACTCCTGTAATTTTATGTCAAAGACTGGGAAGTGCCATGGCTAAAAGAAAAAAGGGTTTTATACTCAATGTTTCCTCCATTGTAGGCTGCTTTCCTGTAGCTACTACCTTATCTTATTGTGCTATCAAGCGATTTTTAAACACTTTTTCGCATTCCCTGTCTTATGAGTGGCGTTCTGAAGGAGTTCGTGTTTCCTGCCTCCAACCAGGAGCCACTCTTAGCTCATTTCATGAAGTCAACCAGCTCTCCCTACCCAAAAAACTGCTCCCTTTCTTCCGGAACCCTGCCCAAGTAGCAAAAATAGGCATCAAAGGATTAATAAAAGGAAAACGAGACATCATTCCAGGATTTGAAAACCTCCTCCTCTTTCTCCTATCCCACATCATTCCCCATAGCTGGATTTATCTCCTCCACAAGCGCTACTGGCGAAAACTGTCACGGGGACGGGGTTGTTGACAACTTTTTACCCTCATGAATAAAGAGTTTCGTTAATATTATGCATAAAAAATTAAACCAATTATTATTGAGACAAACACTATTGACTTGCTCTGGACAAGTGATACTAGTAGTGGAACAAAGTTTGTTTTCATCAGGACATCATTTGCCCTGTTTGGAAAGCACGCTGAAGTTATAAAATATTTAAGGAGAGGTTAAATGAAAGCAAAAATTGTGCAATTAGAACAAAAAATGTTTATTGGAATGCATTGGTTTGGCAAACACAAAGAAGATATTTCAAGTTTATGGGGTTCATATATGGACAAATCAGAACAGATCCCTAACAAAACTCCTTCGCAAAATCATTTTGGAATATGCTACATGGAAGGAAACGAACCCTCTGAGGATTATTTTCACTACATAGCATGCAGAGAAGTCAATTCGCTTGAAAATATACCAGAAAGCTTAAGCAGTAAAACTTTACCTGCCAGCAAATATGCAGTTTATACTCACAAAGGACTGCTAACCACTCTCGCCGACACTTACGACAAAATATATTGCGAATGGCTAAAAGAAGACGGCCTGGTACCCAATTTTGCTTTTAATTTTGAACTTTACGATGAGCGCTTTGACGATAATAGCGAAGATTCTGAAATGGATATCTACGTTCCTATTAAGTAACCGAGGTCAGATTGCTCCCTCATCATGAAGGTTTTACATTAATAAATGTGACAACAACCCCGTCCCCTTGTCAGGTTTTTTGTCGTATGATTTTTTATTTGCATATTTAAGGAGTCTATATAAAATTGTTAAGATGTAATAATTAGATATTGGAGGAAGTATGTTACGCAAGAAATCTGGTATTGAAGAGGCAAGAAAAGCGATTGCCCGTAGAAACCGTAATCGTATTTATAAGACAAAGCTGCGCAATGCTATCAAAGCTACTCTTCAGCCCCACCTATCCGCTGAAGATATGCAGGAAAAGCTTGTGCTGGCTCAACAGATAATTGATAAAGCAGCGAAAAAGGGTGTTATCCATAAAAACAATGCATCCAACAAAAAGTCTCGCCTCATGAGACAATACAACGCTTTAAACAAATCTGCCTAAGTTAGATACTACCAATCGCTGTTACCATCAAGGTGTCCAGCGATACATCAGATTGGGTTTTGTATTGTTTGTCTGCATATAACAGTAGTTCAATGGCATCCATAATTCGTTCTCTGGAAGATTTGGAAGCCTGTTGAATCAATTTCTTTAATCGATAAGCATTTATATCCTTGAAAGCTTTAGCCAGCTCTGCAGAATTGTTGGCATGCTCCGCTACTGTTTTTACCTGCCCCAACAAAATACAATGGTTCAATAAAAAGTACAGTATTTCTTCAGGGCTTTTCCCTTGATCCAGTAAATGAAAATAGGTTCCCAGCGATTTTGGGTAGTTTCTGCTTAAAAGCGCATCGGACAAATCAAAAATCACCGATTGCACCAGAGGGATATGATCCATCGAGAGCTTATCCCAGGGAACGTCCTTTTTCCCACTATAAGTCAAACCCCATCGATCGGTTTGATCGATAGCTATATCAATATCCATCATGGTTTGCTGCATTAATTTTTCCAAAAACTCTGCGGGTGGGTGGAGCTGATACCACTCAAAGCGTTTTTGAATCCTTGCAAGCCATTGCTTTTTTGACATACTGATGTCATCGAGTACCATCCATCCGGCTTCAATTGCTTTGTGGGCCAGGGATCCAGCATCTTTCAAGTTGATGTCGTCTTCGAGCACAATAACTGTATTGATTTCTTCTGCCTCAGGACTTATAGGAGTATCCAAAAGGAACTTTAGCTTTTTTTTGTCCAGTTGGAAGCAATTTTTCATCAGCACCAGCTTTTGAGATGAAAAAAAAGAAGTGCTTTCTGTCTTGTCCAGCCAGTCATTCCAGTCCAAATCCTTGGCATAAAATATATATGATTCGGGAGGAGTTTTATCATTTTTAGCCAACCGGTTTTTAATCAAGGATAGCAGAAGCTGCTTCAAATAGGGGGAATGGTTTAGGCATAAATACCTGGACGAAGGCATCTGACGAGCTAATGCTGTCATATGGGCAACATAGCTTTTACTCTGATCAGAGCTCATGGATATATCTTCTCAATGGTCCGGGGGAAAGGCGAAGCTTCCCGAATGTGATCAATACCTGCCATCCAGCCGACAAAACGCTCCAATCCGAGCCCAAAGCCCGAATGGGGCACCGATCCATAACGACGCAAATCAATATACCAGTGATACAGCTCTTCTGACTGTCCGCTGGATCGGATGCGTTCAACCAGCTGATCCATATCATGCACTCGCTGGGATCCCCCAACGATTTCCCCATAACCTTCAGGGGCCATTAAATCAGCTGCGAGGACTACTTTAGGATTTTGAGGATCAGGGAGCATATAAAATGGAGTGCTTTCCACAGGAAAATGGGTGATAAAAACGGGCTGGTCATAATGGCTGGAAATGATAGTTTCATCCAATCCGGTGATATCATCTCCCCATTGCTTTTCGCGACCCTGGGAGTTTAAAAAGTCCAGCATCTGCTCATATTTTATTCGCGGAAAAGGTTTTTGGATATTTTGCAGCTTGGATATATCCCGCTCCATGGTTTTAAGCTCTCGAGAGCATTTTTCCAGACAGCGTTGGACTAGATACTGCACCAGACTTTCCTGAATTTCCATATTTTCTTCAAATTCGACAAAAGCCATTTCGGGCTCAACCATCCAAAATTCTGTCAGGTGCCGGCGTGTTTTGGATTTTTCTGCACGAAACGTGGGTCCAAAGCAATACACTTTGCCGAAAGCCATCGCTGCAGCTTCCTGGTATAGTTGGCCAGTCTGGGACAAGTAGGCTTTATCACCAAAATAATCCAATTCAAATAAAGAGGTGGTACCCTCTGCAGCTGAACCTGTCAATATGGGCGAATCCACGAGCACAAAATCATGCTGGTTAAGAAAGTCGCGGATCCCTTGCTCAACCTCTGCGCGAATACGAAGCAAGGCGTGCTGCTTGGGGGAACGAAGCCACAAGTGCCGTTTGCTCATAAGAAAGCCAACACCATGCTCTTTAAGCGCAATCGGAAATTCTTCAGAAGGATAAATAACCTGTAATTCTTTGACGTCCATTTCAAAACCAATAGGCGAACGAGCTTCCTGACGGATTTTGCCTTTCAGCAGTACCGAGCTTTCCTGGGTCAGCTGTTTTCCAAGTTCAAACAAAACTTCTCCAACTTCAGCTTTGGAAACAATGCATTGCATAAATCCGGTGCCATCGCGAATAATCAGAAAAAGGATTTTTCCACTGGATCGCAGGTTAAAAACCCAGCCTTTCAATTCAACTTCCTGATCACAAAAACCAGCTACATGCTGAATGCTGAATTTCTTACTATCCATTGCTTCCTCCTACAATATGAATTAGTTTACTTATCGTAAATGACAGTTACCGTTCGGGTGGCTTCATCCCACTCCACGAT
>CAZMFK010000150.1:0-4602 GCA_964565545.1 uncultured Caldisericota bacterium
TTCTTAAAACTGAAACATTAGAAGAATTATACGACTTTCTGCATCCCATTGAATAACAGCACCCATCGGCTCAGTTATAAAGCGCAGGGGAACCAAAGTTCTTCCGTTTTCGATGAATGGAGCTGCATCAATTTCTCGAAAAACTCCATCCACTCTGATTTGTTTTTGATCTATCCAGAGCTCAACTACAGTTTGACGATATGAATAAGTAACTTTTCTTTCTTGAGCATTCCAGGTAACTTTTGCACCAATAATCTCACTTAAAAAACGCAAAGGGACAAAGGTTCTTTGATCACGTATTTTTGGGGCAGCATCCAAGAGATACGGCCATTGTAATTGATTTACCAAGACCACAGGGTTATCTACCTGTAATTGGACTTGCAAAAAAGAAGGAAGAAAAGACACTGGGATAGTTCTGGTTTGAATTTTTCCTGATGTATCCTGAGCTTCAATGATAATGTCGGATGATCCAACAGGAACACCAACCTGAATCGTAAAATCACCTTCTTCTGAAGGTTTGTATTCCAGTTGCCGAATACGAATAATGGCTTTAGGGTCAGCGCTTCCACTCAAGCTGACTACCGGCTCATACAAAATGGTGTGATCCCCCAGAGATACTCTTAGAGGCAATGGATTGGGTATAGCAGAAACTTCAGCAGAAAAGTCACTAAGCATGCCTTCTGAATTGGATACTTTCATGGCATAATAATAGCGAATATTGTTAGCAACCTGATCATCCACAAATTGTAATGAGGAAGAAGGAAGTTCTCGTATCAGACGATACTGGTCTCCAGATACTGCTGATCGGTATATGAAATATTTTTGTGCATTGTTTACTGCTTGCCATTCTAATTTTACTCTTGTGTCAGATGATTGAATTCTTGAGATACTGGGAACTTCAATCTGAGAACCCTCCGCTTCCTGGACAAGAAGATTGATTTCTAAAGAAAGCCATTCATGAGTAAGTTTGGCACTATACAAAATAAAATAGACATAAGCCTGGTAACTTCCAGGAGGAAGATTTAAGGACCGTATTCTCAACGAAAAATCAAAGCTATCATTGGGTTTGATAACACCATTATTTGGTGAAAACTCAATCCAAATCGGAGGAGAATTTGCTGAGGGAGTTAGTGATACTTGCGAAGAGTTGGGGCTTTCGTTTCCGTATAGGTCATAGGCCCGGATAATATAATGGTATCGTTGGCCATTTTTAACTTTTTCATCCTGGTATTGATTAAGAACAGGGAGCTTTTCGATAAATGAAAATTCTCTTTCAGTGTCCATTTTTCGATATACATGGTAACCTGCAAGAGTTGATTCTGTCCTTGAAACGCTCCAATAAAGAGTGACAATGCCATTTCCTGGATAGCCTTTTGCATTTTCAGGAGACATTGGAGGCACCACATTTTCCCAATAACGTCCATAAGCAACCATGCTGCCAGTATTATCCACCGTATATATCAAACCCTGAGCTATCACCAACTCAGCATATAGGGGAAATTTAAAATCAATATCCCAATCACTTATTCCGGTATCTTTATTTAAAGCATGAACTCTGCCATTGTTTAATCCAATAAAAACATGACTGCTTGTTACCGTTGGAGAGATGTGGATCGGTGAAGATAAATTTTCTTCCCACAGCTTGGTCCCAAAAAATCGATCAAGAGCTATAACGGATCCCTGAACTGTAACAGCATATACTTTTTCTTTATCACAAGCCAGGGGAGCAGTGCTGTCTTTGCTCAAGGGATAATTCCAACGGATTTTTCCGGAATAATCCAAACAAACAACACTAGCATTAAACTGTTCTTCATCATTATTGAGCATTAAGTAAACCAATCCATCGAGATATACAGGAGTTCCTTGTACATCTTGTTCAAATTTGATTTTAAACTTTTCTTGCCCTGTAACTAAATCAAACGATGCCAAAACCTCATGGGAAGATAAAGCAAAAATATCATCAGAACCAATACATAAGGATTCATAAGCTCCCTGGGATTGCCAAAGCTCTACGCCAGTATCTTGATTCAGACATAACAAAGAATGTCCGGTAGCATAGTATAATCTGCCTTCTTTAGCAGCAAAACTATAAATCGAAGAGTTTGCTGTAGGGTATTTCCATAAATGCCTTTGCGACAAACGATCGTAAACCATCATTCCCTCGTTTGTGATTGCTACCAAATGGCGATCTGCCAAATGCAGAGAGTAAACCACCTGGGCAAAAGCAATGGTAGATCGATATACTCCGGTTCTGGAATCAATAGCATAAACATTGCCATCTTCTCCAGGAATATACATATTTCGACCTACGACTACAGGGGTTCGCATGGAACGAGTGCTTTGATACCTCCATTTATACTCAAAAGGAGGGAGAGCTGATTCAATAGCGTTGTAGCCATCACGAGAATAATTTTGCCTGCTGGTCTGCCATCTGGAACCTGTCTCTTCACTAAATAGATGAATTTGAGCAGGCACAAAAAGAGGATCCAGTGATTTAACAGCAGAAAAAAATACCATTTCATCAGAAGCATTTCGTAACTGTACCACTTGATCGCTGGAATTTCTTTCTTTTAATTCGATTTTTAATTGGTTATAGCTTAAGCTTACTGCTCCTGAAGCATTCAAATTCAAAGGAAGAACACAAGAGATATACACAAAAGCAAGACTTATCGCAATAAAAACCTTTTTTTTCTTCAGGCAAAACGATAACATTTCACCCTCCTCTTGCTATTTCAGACCTATTCTCCTCGTTTGATGGAATGAAAAAGATATACCAATAAACCTGTAACAATTAAGAATATTCCTGAAACAATAACATATTGCCGTTGAAATTCATAAACAGCTTTGCTTTCTGCTACAAACATAAAGCCCAATGCGCCTAAAGCTATAACAATCAATATCAATGCCAGAGCAAGTTGAATTGCATTTTTCATGAATCTGCTCCTTTGTCAAGAAACTTCTTTATGACAAGCTCAAAAAGCTTAAATTTGCGTTTGTTTTTTGATTGCCTGTGATCTTCGTAATATATAATAAAAACCAAAAAAAGGATCATTATCAAAGTCACCAAAAGAGAAACTATAGTAGCTAACAGCGTAGTCCAGTAATAATCAATACGGTAGTTTTTTATGCCTGAGATGAATAGATTAAAGAAAAGAATGCCCAGGCAAAGAAAAACAATAAATAGAATGGTGCTATTTTTGGTGAACCAATCTGGCTTTTTTTGCTTCATTGATGTACACCTTTCTTTGAAAAATTGTTCCCACAATAATAACCAGGCCATATATGCCAAAAATATAGGGAACATCTCCTTTGATAAGTTCTGTGCTGGTTATCGAATAACTACGGTAAGACAATACTATAAATACGATAATTCCCAAAATACCTAATGCAATCCATAAAGGCCTTTTTCTTGCTTCAAGGTAAGGATTGCGTTCTATCCATGGCATTAGAGCTACAAAAGCTAAAAAGCCTACACTAAAAAATATTCCACTTACAAAATCCATTATCTTGAGGAAATAATAAACAAACAAAAAATACCAGTCAGGTAAAATATGGTCCGGAGGTTGGTCGGGTGTAGCTGGTCCCTTGGCATGAAAACCAAAAACCTGCGTTATTATAAGCAATATGACAAAAAAGATAACAATGCTAATTATGGGAGCATTAATGCGTCGTTTTTTTCGAAAATAATAAAACACTTCAATTCCAAAAAAGACTAAAACAGGCAATGCATAGTGCAAGGCATAAAAGCGCAGGAAGGAGTTTTGGTTAAGCACTGTACCTCCCCGTGCAATAAATTGAATTAAAGCTCCAATATTAAATTCACCGATCACTGGCAGATAATCAATAACCGTTGGGAAAGTTGTCCCAATCGTAGTTGCCCAGTAGCCTACCTGGTCAATAATCAGTACATATCCGCTAAAGCCAAAAACGGTGGTAAGCAACAAAAAGAAAATTGCCATCAGCCAAGATAACTCGTTTGGCTTTTTAAAATCCGCGGTAAAAAAGAAACGAAAAACACGAAGCATTGCTAAGATAATGATAGCTTCAGCGGTATATCTATGAATCCCTCTCAACCAAAATCCAATGGGAATATCCATATTAAACAGGGTCCATTTGAGCTCATTAGTGATATACATGACGCTTCGGTAAGCATTTTCAACCGTAGGAATATAGTAGATTGCCAGGATGGAACCTACAATAATCTGCACCACTAGTCCCACATAAATAAATGTGCCTATGTAATAGCTTGGATTCTTTTTGTGTGAAGTGTACAAAGATTCGTCCAGAATATCCACTCTGGACCAACGGTCCCTAAACCAAAACCTTATTTTTGACCAAACCGTATATCTTTTAGTCATGATTTCCTCCAGGATTAGTATTCATTGGGCAGCGCCTGTAGAGATTTCCAAGAAAAAACAGGTCCGTCCAAACATACATACTGACTTCCGCAATTGCAATGTCCGCATTTTCCGATCCCACACTTCATACGATTTTCCAGCGAAACATATACCTTTTCTGAGGGAAAATTGATGGATCCCAACTGCTGATAAACTGCATTAAGCATTAAAGGTGGGCCTACCACGAAAATGTTTGTTTGAGAGA
>CAZMFK010000151.1:0-4520 GCA_964565545.1 uncultured Caldisericota bacterium
AGCATAATTTCAAGGTCTTTTTCATTTCCCCGTTGGCTGGACCATCGGTTGACCGCTTCATTGATGCTGGATGAAATCTTGTTGAAAATGGAGCTGGAAAGTCTGGAGGAAAGTAGTCCTTTTGCTTCAATGATGGGCTGGGCGTTCATTTTCCGTGTTTTTGTGTTGATGAGCACCACTGCATTGACGATGCCCTCTTTGGATAAGCGTCGTCGCTCGTCTAAAACAGAAGGCTCAATATCTCCGATGGTTTTGCCATCAATCATCACGGGATTGGCAGGCACTTTGCCCGAACGGAAGATACGTTTTTCCTGGACGGTAATGACATCCCCGTTATCAACTATCAAGGTGTTTTTTTCAGGAACTCCTGTTTCTTGAGCAACTTTGCAGTGGGCATACATCATGCGGTATTCTCCATGAACCGGGATGAAAAAACTTGGTTTAATCAGCGACAGCATGGTGCGTAAATCCTCTTTGCTCCCGTGGCCTGATACGTGGACATTGTCCTGGCGATAAATCACATTCGCTCCCATTTTGAGGAGACTATCAATGACTTTGTTGACATAAGATTCGTTGCCGGGAATAGGGTCAGCGGAGATGATCACCATGTCACCTTTTTTTATTTTCAGGTTTTCGTGTTTGTTGTTAGCCAGGCGGGTTAGTCCGGAAAAAGGCTCTCCCTGGGTGCCTGTAGCTAAAATCAGTTGCTCATGATCGGGTAGTTTTTCCAAATCAGCATAGCTTATCATCTGATCTTTGGGAATATGGGAGTAGGAAAGCCGATTGGCGACCTGGATCACGGACATGATGGATTTGCCATCGACCAGGACTTTGCGCCGTACTTTTTGGGCGATGTCAAAAACCTGCAATACGCGGTGCAGGTTGGTTGAAAAAGTAGCTACAAAAACACGCCCACTGGCAGAGCGAATGAGCTCTTCCAGGCGTTTTCCGACCACTCGCTCTGATCCGGTATAACCGTCTTCATCAGCATTGGTGCTGTCGCCCAGATAAAGCAAGACTCCTTTTTTGCCCACCTCTCCAAATCGCTGTAAGTCAATAGGCTTGCCATCAATTGGAGTCAGGTCAATTTTAAAGTCTCCCGAATGGATGATGCTACCCAAAGGAGTTCTAAAGACAGTAGCGCAACCATCGGGGATACTGTGGTTCACCCGGAGAAATTGTATTTCTGTTTTACCAATTTGGTGCACCGAGGGCAGAGCAATAGTTTTAAACTGGATGTTTTTGCTGAGGTAGCTGGGCATTTCTTCTTTGAGGATACCTATAGTGAGTGCAGTGGCATATACCGGCGCATCGACCTGATCAATGAAATACCTTAACGCTCCGATGTGATCGGCATGCCCATGGGATAAAATAATCCCTTTAAGTTTGTGCTTGTTTTCAATCAGGTAGGAGAAATCGGGGATAACTTTGTCGATACCCAGCATTTCTGCTCTGGGAAACATGAAGCCTGCATCCAGCAGGATCATTTCATCGTCAAATTCAAAGATAGTCATGTTTTTTCCAATTTCTGCGATTCCACCTAAAAAGACCACCCGAATATTGGGGGTGATGGTTGAAGCATTTTTGGGGGGTTTGATGTTTTTTCTAATCATGTAATTTTTCTTTCATTATTTTTTGTAATTCCTTAAAATCTTTTTTTAGTTGTTCAAAAATCTCTCTACGGTACAGGGAAGCTGCTGGATGGAAGACGGGGAAAAAAAGCATTCCCTGATGCTCCATCAGACTACCTCGAACCAGCGATATGGAATGTCCCGGGCCGATCACGGCATTTAATGCAGCGCTTCCAAGCAATACAATCAGCTGGGGCTCAATAAGTGCAATTTGTGAAAGAAGAAATGGTTCGCAGGCGTTAATCTCTTCCATCGTGGGAGTACGATTTCCCGGAGGGCGGCATTTGACTGCATTGCCAATAAAAACGTCTTTTCGATCGATGCCGATGTCTGCCAGCAATTGGTCCAGGATTTTTCCTGCCTGACCTACAAAGGGCCTGCCCTGCTGATCTTCTGTTGCGCCAGGACCTTCACCGATAAAAAAGAGCCTGGCATCCAGGTTTCCTTCGCCAGGCACTGGATTTTGTCTGTGCAAGTGCAAAGAGCAATTTTGGCAAGTTTTGATCTGCTGACAAAGTTCTGAAAAGATTTGCTGTTTGGCGTCCATTAGCCCAACAGCTAAATATCCTTCATGGTCAAGCTGATCCTTCCCTGTTCGTCAATTCCAATAACTTTGACAATAACTTCCTGACCAAGCTGCAGCACATCTTCCACTTTATTAATACGCTGACGTGATATCTGAGATATATGGAGCAATCCGTCTTTGCCTCGTTGAATCTCAACGAAAGCTCCAAATTCACGAATAGTCATTACTTTTCCTTTGTAGAGCTTGCCAACTTCAATATCATCAATCACTGCATGGACCGCATCCAGCGCCAGGGCCATGCGTTGCTCGTCAGGAGCGGTAATGTATACTTTGCCATCGGGCTCTATATCAATTTTGACTTCGGTTTCTTCGATGATCTTTTTGATGACTTTACCCTGAGGGCCAATCAAATCTCCGATCTTATCAGTTTTGATCTGGATAACCTGCAGGCGAGGAGCGTACTTGGAGAGATTCTCCCTGGGCTTTTGAATAGCTTTTTCCATCTCGTCTAAGATATGCAAGCGAGCTTTTTTTGCTTGTGTAAGACCTTCGCTAACAATATCGAGGCTGATCATGTCTGTTTTGACGTCCATTTGAAGGGCGGTAATGCCTTCTCGGGTGCCAGCTACCTTGAAATCCATATCTCCGGTGGCATCTTCCACTCCCTGGATATCCGTCAAAATACGATACTGATCGCCATCAGTGATGAGTCCCATGGCTATGCCGGCTACTCCTCGGGAGATAGGTACTCCGGCATCCATGAGCGCCAGGGTGCTTCCGCATACCGAAGCCATAGAGCTTGAGCCATTGGACTCCAGGACTTCGGATACCACGTGAAGGGTATATGGAAACTCTTGTTCAGGAGGGATGACTGCTAAAAGTGCTCTTTCTGCCAGAGCTCCATGGCCAATCTCCCTGCGGCCTGGACCTCGGGAGGGACGGGTTTCGCCTACGCTGAAGGGTGGGAAATTGTAGTAATGCATATAATGCTTGATTTCTTCGTCAAAAAGTCCTTCGATCAGCTGCCCTTCGCCCTTGGCGCCAAGGGTGACCAGGGAAAGCACCTGGGTTTGTCCTCTTCTAAACAGGCCCGAGCCATGCACTCTTGGGAGAAGCCCTACTTCGATGGAAAGAGGACGAACTTCATCAGTCCTACGTCCGTCGGGACGAACATTCTCGGAAACAATTTTTTTTCTGACGTAAGCCTCGATGTATTCTTCGAATGCCAGGTCCAATGCTTCCAATCCTTCTTCAAAATTGGCTTCCAGTGCTTTGATCATCTCTTTTTTAAGCTGACTGACCGCATTTTCGCGCTGAAGCTTGTTGGGATTAAAAAGTACATCTTCGATGCGACTTGATAAATAGGTGTCCACTGCCTTTTTTGCTTCTTCAGGAATAACTGGGGCAGGAGCTTCGATTTTTTCTTTTGCCTGAACTGCTTTGATGAACTCTTCCTGAAAAGCTAAAAACTCTTGGTTGACTTCGTGCGCAAGCTGGAAAGCTTCCATGATTTTTTCTTCAGGCATTTCTTTGGCACCACACTCCACCATCAATAGGGAGTGGTCATTTTCAGCCACAACGACATCCAACAAATCGCTGTTGTCATTGTCGGGTGTTTGATTGATAAGCCATTCTCCATTGCGATATCCTATCTTGACTGCAGAAACAGGTCCTCGAAAGGGTATCTCGGATACGCAAAGAGCCAATGATGCCCCCTGTATGGCCAGAATATCCGCCTGATGGATGCCGTCAGATGAAAGAACATAGGTAAAAATTTGGACTTCATGACGAAAATAACTGGGAAACATAGGCCTGAGGGGTCGATCCACCAGACGCGACTTTAAAATCTCGTGCTCTGAGGGCCTTCCGCCACGCTTGAAAAAGCCTCCGGGTATTTTTCCAGCAGCATACATTTTTTCAAGATAATCCACGGTCAGTGGGAAAAAATCAATTTCGGGCCGAGGTTCTTTGGCCATGGTCACACAGGCTAAAACCATGGTTTCACCTGCTTGAATCAAAACAGAAGAACTGGCCTGATTGGCCATTTTTCCCATGTTGACAGTGTAGTTTACTCCACGGATTACTTTTTCAAAATTCAACTCATTGTTTTCTTGCATAAATGGACCTAACTTTCTAAAAAACTATTTTACGGCTCGAATGTTTAATCGCTGTAGAATGCTCAGATAGCGGTCATGATCATATTTTTTGAGATACCGCAATAAGCGTTTACGTTGACCAACAATTTTCAAAAGACCTCTGCGGGAGCTATGATCATGCTTGTGATTGTTTAAATGCTCCGAAAGGGTTTTAATCCTCTGGGTAAGGATAGCGATTTGGACTTCGGGAGACCCGGTGTCTTCTTC
>CAZMFK010000152.1:0-4462 GCA_964565545.1 uncultured Caldisericota bacterium
GCGGCCGCACCATGGTCCCCCTGCGATTTATTGCAGAAGCTTTTGGTGCTGAAGTAGCTTATGACGCAACTACAAGAGGTATCACCATTGTATTGGGCGAAATGACGATTGCCATGCAAATCGGTAGTCCTACTGTATTGGTAAATGGCAAACCACATACCATTGATGCTCCTCCGATGATTGTAAATAGTCGCACTTTTGTGCCGGTTCGATTTGTTGCAGAAATTCTGGGCGCTAAAGTGGATTACGATGCTGCAACACGCACCGTAACCATTACCCGGGATCTTCTTCCATAAGTATTAATTAGATAAATATTCTTTCTGTCCCCTTTTTTCCTGGGGACAGAAAGAATAAAAAAGGAAAAAAGATGAAAAGCAATTGCTTAATCCAAACAAACGAGACAAGAGAAAGAAATAAAAAAGCAATTAGCTTGCATGAATTTATTGAAAAGAATATTAACAATACTGTAAATATAGAGATTTTATTGAGAAATGGTATTCATCAAGTGGTAGTTATTTTCTCAAAAAGGCGTTTGCAGTTTCAACAAGGTATACGCAAAAGTGTCATTTATTACTTATTTACCTTGTTGAAAACCTGGCTTATATTAAATATGTATCAGCATACTGCAATGAAAAAGGTTGAATACTGTTTGTGCGGCATAAGACGGAAAAGCATGGATGGTTTATTCCTGTGGACCGCTTCTGCTTCTATGAGCAGTCACCTGATTTCACCCGCAGCTTGTTTTGATGCAAGGGCCTCAAGCGTCATGAATGAGAGAGGTAACCTGCGCTATATTGCAAAATTAAGACTCATGAAAGGAGAAAATGCATGAAGAAAGCGCTAAGCTGTTTAGTAGTCATCCTTATGGCTGCTAGCATTCTACAGGTTGGTTTTAATGTTAGCCCTGTAAAAGCAGCTGAAAACAAAAATGCGACATTTATCGCCAACCGGTTCGTCCCCGTAGGTTTTGATCGTGACGGAAAAGAACTGGATGGAAACAGAGATTTTCCGTGGCAACGTACAGGCGAAAGAGTATGGGGAAGAGTTGGATTCCCGATGCCAGATTCATGGACCGCCGTGGCACACGTGACGGGCTACAATACTTTAGCCGATCGTCCGTTAAAGGCAGTTTTGATCAATGTTCCTGCCCAATCTTTCAATGCCAATCTACCCGAAGTTATTCCTACAGACACTCATCCTTTATTTTGGACGGAATTTTACTTAGATGTAACCCCTGCTGGCGGTCGTTCACAACAAACGGAACGATGGTATGCAGTATACGATTCAGCGGGTCAGCTCTGGTTTGATGCTGATGGTCGCTTTAACGATCCCCGGTATTATGAGCCAGCTGATCCCCATGATTTTAATGGTTTGTATGTTTCAGAAGCCTGCAAAAACAACCCATTAGCTCGAGTCGATCCCAACACTGGTAACAACACTCAGGGTCCCTACATCCTCAACGCTAAAAACCCACGCTTTAAAGCTCTGAACCATATGCTGGACGAAGATGGCAATGTTCGAATTTATTTCTGGGATCGCAACCGTACCCAGCGCATTTTCCGTATTGGATGGGGAGATATGCCAGACTTCTATGGAAATTCAGAAGTGCAGGGATCGGTTGTAACGACCACCCGTGATTACGATGGCACCGACTGGGATGCAAAGCATGCCTACCCCCTAAGAGATTTTGTATATTGGGGAACGGGTAGTCCTTATGATATGGATGCTAACGGAGAAATGCACTTCTCGAATCCTGGCGAAGATATTACCAATACTCCTCCTAAAAATGGGTATTCCTGGTATTATCTTAATTCAGGAAGCCCCCAGGAACCACCTCCCAACTATTTGCTTGAAATGAATGTTCTTCCTGGAGATGAATTGCATACTGACAATATTTCATTTGTGGGACAAAATAAAGCCAAAGTATTCTATAACCCAGATAATGATACAAATTATTATGCTGCAGTTTCTCCTTATCATTATGGCGAATATATTTACCGTAAAGGTGGAGAAGCTCATTATAATGGCGGATTTCAAAACACTTTGTATGTAGTTCAAGCTGGTGATATCCGTCTTACTCCAGTTTCAGTATACAACAATGGTGAAGTTCGCAATTATCCTCCCAATACTACGGTTAAATTAACTGATTGGGATTGTGCTCATTCTTGGGGTACTATGTACTATGATATGCCCTATGATCCACAAATAGGATATGGCCGAACAAATCGTACTGTTCATCCCAAATTCCACGAACTTTTCCGTTTTGTAGTCAACTTTGACGAAACACAGGATCCTCCCGAATATTTTGGACGCAGACTTCGATCATTGGATGACGAAGTACACGTTGAAAACATCCAAACTCCTGGCGATCTGGGACTCTACTCGGATGACAATAAGGTTCGTGGCTGGCATAGCTATCAGCCAGGCGAATGGATTTACCGGGAAGGCACGCACCCCAACCCCAATCTAATGAATGATCTTCTCCACGGTATTGTATCTCTTGGAGATGTTCGCCTTTCCAATGTCAACGGCATAGTCGATCCTGACACCTTAAAACCGGATCATACCCGAGGCACACTTAATTCGGATGTATCCGTAGTTTACCAGGAAGGATCAAATCCTATTTCACGAGCCCATGGAGATCTGTTGCTTCTGGCTGAAGTCCTCTGGGGAGGATGCAATCATCCCGCTTATGACTTGTCGGTTGAAACAGATGTTTGGCAGGGCATGGTTCCCTCTGTAACTGCAGCTGCTCTGCATTCTCCCAATGGCGACATCAAAGCTTCTGCTCAAACGATTCAGAAAAATACTGTTCTTGATCCGGATGGCTCACGATTCAATATTCCTGCTACCACTTTCCAAAATGTCAATCTTGACTACCGAGAGTATATTGGAGTTCAAATCTGGAAAGATGATGGAGTCGATAACCATTTGGGACAAAATTATCCCAATGATCCCAACAGCGGCAAACAAGCTGACCGTTTGGTGGCTTATAATCTTTCCGATGACTACAAGGCAGGTCGTGTAGGTGAAGAATTTATTGGAGCTAACAATAACTTCTTCACCACTGAAAAAGACTTCGGTCGTGAGCTTCACAGCTTCCCTACTGATGTCATGTTCTACGATACTGAAACACAAAATGATCCTATTCGACAGGGTTTTGCAACTTATGGTTGTGGCGAAGCTATTTATCGTGACCTTGATAGAGACGTTCGGGTATCTAATGGCGACGTTCGTTTAACTGACGTTACCGTAACTATCAACAATAATGTCATTAGCTACAAAGCCAACACTCGTGTTGCTCCTGGCGATGCAGATGTGGGCATGGTGCTACGACCCTTCCCTCATCATATGTATGCTTTTTATGACAAAGCATGGCCTGAAAAAGACATTCCACTCAACTGGACTTATGATGTTGGCGAGGATATTTACCAGATAGCCCAGGATTATCCTGCAAATTCTTGGAAAATCATTGGTGGAAATGTCGATATCTATTGGATGCAGTCAACTGTTTACATGGATCTGGATTTTGATGGAAGAAAATCGGTGGGAGATATCGTATTGATATCTGGTAATGGTATGTATCCTCCCGGATACAAAATTCAGCCTACTGACACAGACTTACTTACAGCCTATCTTGTCCAGGCTCAATTAGTTATGGACATTCTTCGTGGTGTAGTTTATGTAAAGAGTGCTTCTAACACTGACAACACCATTGTTGAGACTGGTGATTGGCGCTTAAACCGATCCTATAATTATCTTCCGTATACTAGGGTAGAAAATGATCATACCGACAATGGACATCCCGTAAATCTTATAACTGACTTTAGTATTCAGGATAGCACTCTGATGGATCAAGTATTAGCCTGGAACCCTCTTATTGGCGGCGTACTTGAAGAAGCCATTCGCATTACCCCATATACTGTCCGTCGCGACGATACTCGTTTAACCAATGTGACTATTTCCGACGTGACTTATATTTGTGGCTCTATCGTTGGCGAAAAGCTGGATTTCTGGTTTAACGAAAACCATGTTCATGGATTAAGCATGGGCAAGAATTCCAATTTCCGTTACATCGATTGGGAAGTTTTCCCCTCTGCTACTTTGGGAATGAACGTCAAGATTGACCGTTCCTTAAAAGTAGAACAAACCAGCCAGATTGACGTGAGCGTTGATCCTGCTCCAAAAGCTGGATACTGGGAAAATGGCGTTTTCATTCCTGGCGAAAAAGTCTATGTTATGATTCGCAACGTACCTGGACCCAATGGTGTTAACCTTTATGAAACTATGAAGGTATTAACCGCAGAAAATCCTGTGGCTACCTTCCAGTTTACTCCTTATCGAGGATCCTGCCCTCCAAGTGGACAAAGTGCTGGATGGCGTCGAATTAGTAATGAATTTTTTGATTATGTACTTAAGGATTATGACCTTCGGGTTCGTGTTGTTGCTATCAAAGACGAAG
>CAZMFK010000153.1:0-4457 GCA_964565545.1 uncultured Caldisericota bacterium
CTGTATTTTTATCCCAAAGACAACACGACGGGTTGCACCACCGAAGCATGCAATTTCCGCGACGATTACAGTGACTATGAAAAAGCGGGCGTGGTCATCCTGGGCGTCAGCCCCGACTCGGTCAAATCGCACGCCAAATTCAAGCAGCAGCACGGGCTGCCTTTTCCGCTGCTGGCGGATGAGGGACACGTGGTGTGTGAACTCTATGAAGTATGGGGCAATAAGAAATTCATGGGCA
Organism: uncultured Caldisericota bacterium; assembly: GCA_964565545.1. GTDB lineage: Bacteria > Caldisericota > Caldisericia > UBA6126 > UBA6126 > T3SED10-260. Next base: position 239 of record CAZMFK010000153.1, read on the forward strand.
AGGAATACGATGGCGTCTTACGCACCACCTTCCTGATTTCGGCGGAGGGGATGATCCAAAAGGTGTTCGAAGACGTCAAACCGGCGGATCACAGCGCCGAGGTGCTGGCGGCATTGAAAGAGATCGATTAGCCTGAATTGAAGGGTGGACGGTACACTTGGTTCAATGCAGGTGGAGCAACACTTTTCCGTCCACCCACAGGCGTTCCAATTGATAATAATCGCGCTGGTCGGGTGAGAAGAGATGGACGACGATGTCTTCCAGATCGACCACCCGCCAGCCTTCGCTGGCGATTCCCTCGGCGCGCGGCGAGATCTTAAATTTCTTTTTGGTCGTTTCTTCAACAGCCTTTGCCAGGCTGTCAATCATAATTTTAGTGTCAGCATAGCTCTTACTTTGAAAGCGTTTAGCCATATCCATGATTTCATCAGACATGCCAAGTTTTTTGGCAATATGAAGGGCATGACTTTGACCAGGCACACCCATCAGCATTTTATAAGTAGGTTTCAGGCTTTCCAAATCGAAATCCATACTTGCATTTTCTGCTCGATCATGATTATATGCAAAAGATTTGATAAGGCTCAAGTGAGTAGAAACAATCATAGGTACTTTGGTACGATGCAAAAAGCTTATAAGAGCCATTCCTATGGCTGCTCCTTCGTCAGGATCAGTGCCTGCGCCCAGCTCATCCATTAATACCAGGGTGTCTCCCCGGGCATTTTCAGTGATATTTACTAAAGAGCGCAAATGCGAAGAAAAAGTGCTTAAGCTTTGCTCTATACTTTGTTCATCGCCAATATCTGCATAAATATCTGAAAAACACCCAATTAAAGTATTTTCTCCTGCAGGAATCAGCATGCCTGAGTAGGTCATAGTGATCAACAAACCTGTCATTTTTAGCGCTACTGTTTTTCCTCCGGTGTTGGGACCTGTAATGATAAGGGTAGTAAAGTTTCCTCCAAGATTTAAGGTGAGAGGAATAACACATTCTGAAGCAATCAGAGGATGCCTGGCAGAAACAAAATCAAATTCAGGCTCAGCAGATAACCTGGGTAAAATTCCTTGATACGTTTGAGCATATAAAGCTTTGGCAAATATTAGATCAAGTTGTTCGGATATTGAGAGAGTATTAATGATATGCCTGGCTTTTTCGCCTATCATTTCTGATAGTTCAGCCAATATTTTGTCAATGATCTTTTTTTCTTTGGACAGCAAGATATGGTAATCATTGTTAAGGGAAGTAATTATCAAAGGCTCAACGTATAGGGTCTCACCTGACACTGATTGGTCATGGACAATACAGGGAATGGATGATTTGAATTCACCCTTTAACGGAACGACATAGCGATGATTTCTAAGAGTAATGATAGGCTCCTGGAACATTTTGCTATATGCTGAAGCCTTTAATAGATGCTCCAGTTTTTCATATATCATCTGCTTGGATTGAAAAATATTTTTTCGCACATTCGCTAAATCGGGAGTTGCATTGGATCTAATCTCGCCATTTTCATCAATTTTGGAAAGGATGGCTTGCTCAATATCCTTAAAACTTCCCATGAAAGTAGCGTATTTCCATAAATTCAAATAAGCTTCCTGGTGATTGGCTATAGATTCCCGGTTAATGCGAAGAGTTTGTAGGTGCTGCCCAAGATGAAGTAAATCTTGAGCAGTTAGGACTCCTCCAATTGCAGTTCGTTCTGCCATTTTTCGGGAATCATCAGTTTCAGGAAAACTTAACGAGCCAAGATTCTCAATAAAACTCCTGGCTTGCGCTGTTTCATCAAGCTTTTCCTGGATGCGTTCCATCATATGGTCAGGCATAAGCTCGAGACAAGCTTTTTTTCCTGCCTGTGTTTGGGCATGATGAGAAAGTAGCAATTGAATCTTTTCAAACTCAATAGCACGCAAACTATCTTTGTTCATTAAGCAAAACCTCTAATTCTGAGATTTTCCCCATTTTATCATGTTTTAAAATAAAAAACAAAATATTCAGACTATTTTCTAAGTTCAGCGCCAAAAGAAAGGGTGAGTTCATTTACAATGCTGTTGATGATTTCCTGTATTTTTTCTTTGGACACATTACTGTTAAAAATGAAACTCAAACGAAATGCAATGCTTTTTCTCCCGGAAGACTCTGCAGGGATAGGTTCGTAGAGGTCAAATACAGAAATATGTTTTAAGGATGTGCCTGCAACTTCTTTGATCCTGTGGATCATATCTCCTGCTTTGATATGATTGGGAACATATACGCAAATATCGCGGTTAATTTCTTGCATATAAGAGAAGGGCTGATATCGCTTCTCTTTTTGATAGTACTTGACCAAGGGGGCAAGCTTGATTTTGCCAAAAAATACATTTTGCGATACATCAAAATAATCAGTTATGGTTTTCCTAATTAAGCCTGCAGAGGCAATCAGGTGTTTTTCAAAATAATAATCCACTGACTGCTCGGAATCAAACAATGGTAGCTGCACATTTTTCTTTTGTTCCACATCAATTCCCAAATGCGAAAAAATAGCTTCTAGCCTACCTTTAACATCGTAAAAATCATATTTATCATCATTTTGAGACCAATGATTTTTTTCACCTGAACCCGTTAGGACAATGTTGAGATATAACTCTTCAGATAAATTCAAATAGTTTTTCCCAATTTCAAATAAACGAAGGTTGGTAATTTTTCGTGAAAAATTGTTTTTGATAACTGACATCATATTTAAAAGTTTTTCAGGATTTAAAAATTGCCATCCTGAACGAAGCGGATTGCTTACTTTAATTAAGGTCTCATTATCCAATTTATAAACCAAACTAAGTACTTCGTCAGAAATAAAAGAATCCGTAATAATTTCATCATGGCCCCAGCCCCTGAGCAAATTTTTTAGCCATCGCTCGGTTTTAACTCGGGGATTATCCAGAGTATGACAAACATTAAAGCATGGTCTTTTGGAAACAATTTTGTCATAACCCACAAACCGAAGTAATTCTTCAGTAATGTCAACACTCTCTTTGATATCGATCATCCGAAAAGAGGGAACTTTGATCATTAACTGATCATGCAACTTGATTTCAAATGGAATCTCAAGAAGTTGGAGAATGTGAGTAGCTGAATATTTTGATATGTCCAGGCCAGTTACTTTAGAAAAATCGCTGAGAGAATATGGTATTACGCGCTGGAGAAACTCATTGGAACCAACAAAGCAATTTTCTCCTGCGATCATGCCATTGCATAAATATGATATCATATGACTGGAAGACACGAGCATCTCTTTGACCATCATAATATCAGCTCCACGAGAAAAGCGGCCCGATGCATCAGTATGCAAACGATGCTTTTCGGAGGTATAACTAATGGAAACGGGATCGAAATAAGCTGATTCAATAAAAATATTCCTGGTGTGCTGAGTAACTTCTGTTTCTTTGCCACCCATGACACCAGCCAAAGCGATAGGCCGAATCTCATCAGCAATCACCAAATCGTTATCATCCAGAGATATTACGGAACTGTCAAGTGTTTCTATGGATTCACCGCTTTTGGAAGAACGTACCAAAATATGTTTTCCTTCAACTTTATCCAGATCGAAAGTATGCAATGGATGCCCAAAATACATCATCAAAACATTAACTGCATCAACAGCATTTAATATGGGTTTCAATTGAAAGGCAAACAGGGCCTTGCGCATCTCATAGCAAGAAGGACCTATACGAACATTTTCTATGATTACTCCAGCATAAAAGGGGCATTTTTCAGGATTCATAACTTCAATGCCCTTGAATCTGGAGTGCGAAACAGTGCGATGAATTTGTTTTTCGTTAAAGGTAGGCAATAACACACGGATATCTTTTCTGGACTGAACAGGCAAAGGAATTCCAAAAGCAGTGGTTATTTCTCTTAATAAACCGTAAAAAGAAAGGCAATCTGGACGATTATAGGGCACCTTTAAATGGAAAAAGGGCTCATCTAAGAAGAATAACTCATAAAAATCAAAACCTTCAGGAGTATCATCAGGCAAAGTTAGCAATCCTTCCTTTTCAGCGGAGGAAAGCCAGTCACTATTTAGTTTAAGCTCTTGCCAGGATAGTAGCATCCCTTCGGAAATATGGTCGTTAAACTCTTTTCTAAGAAGGGTTTTTTGATTGATTTCTTGTCCTGGAGAAGCATAAACTACTTTATTTCCAGGTCGTAATCCTGCCCAGGAAGTAACGACTTTTGCATTTTGATCTT
>CAZMFK010000154.1:0-4453 GCA_964565545.1 uncultured Caldisericota bacterium
TATTTTTAAAAATATTTTGTGCATTTACCCAATATTTGAAAGTAGCCGTTTTCCCTTCTCTTTTAAAGGTATAGCGGACTTCATACCCAACTTTTTGAAATGCCTCAATATCTATGTAATGCTTTCGCAAGCTGTACCATCTGTTAATGAAGTGATTCTGGATGGTTAACGGAGCATCAGCTAAACCAAATCTCTCAAGTTCAGGTAAAGCTTCAGAATAATTGATTTCAGGATCCGCGTTTGTAAGGCCAGTAAAATTATTGTATGCATGTTGAACATTGATATCAATAAAGTTCATTCCTGAGAATGATGAGAAATATGGTGGGTTAATACAAAACAGTTTCTGCGATGCACGGGTAACTGCCGTATATGCCCAACGATAAAACTCGGAGTTGGTCTTGCCAGAACGCCTATGCTCAGATTCAAGAAAGTTGAAGTTTTCCTTTGTTCCTCTGTCCCAGAAAACGAAGACATTTGCCCACTCACCACCCTGGGCTTTGTGGCAGGTTACTGCATAACCGTATTTTAGAAGTATGCAGTTGAAATACTTGTCCTTGATAATGGTATCTTTGAACTCTTCTGTGCCCTTATAAAGTTTTGGATGCCTGTTTTTGAAATCTACATAAAGCGCTCTTTGCTCTTCGGGTTTCAGGTAATTATCTCCATAGAGGTAATTCTCTAGAATAAAGCCGGTTACGTTTTTTGATTTGTCTTTTTCACCCGGTAAAACAAGGCTTATACTTCTCCATGTTAACCTAACAGTTTGAGTTTTTCCGCCTTTTGTGAAGTAACTTACTTCTCTGCTTTCTACTGATTGACTTGCCTCTGCAACAATTGCGAATTCTCCGTTCATGATGCCTAAACGATAATTGTTTCTACCAACGATTATTGTGTCAGAAGCCTGAATTGGCAAGTCCTCTCCAAATTTATCTCTGCGGATTGCAGAGTTCAAATCAAGTGCTGTTTTGTTCTTGTAGCAAATTATTATCTTTTGCTCTTGATTTGCTTTATAAGTTTCCAGATAGTCATGGTAAGCAGGATTGAAAATATCTTTTTTATTCTCCCTTAAGTCAAAATCATTGAAATAACCAGAAGTAATGCACTGTCTGATTTTTGTAGCAGAAATCAGTACACCGTTGTTAGCAACCTGCCGTTTTACTTCCTTCATTTCTGCCAGTGAAGCGGTAATGTTATATGTTTCGTTAAGGTAGGATGGGTCAAGCGCAGGGGAGAAGTTCATTCCAATAGGTGGCAACTGGGCAGGGTCACCGATGAAAATAATTTTACTGGATGTGGTCTCATCAAGAATCCGGCCATAGGTAATCAAGTCTTGCAATAGATGACCGCTTCCAAATCTGAAAAACTCCCCCTGGCTCAGAATATCGCTAACCATTGATGCTTCATCCACAATCAAAACCGAGTCATGCACCTCCGGATTGTTTCTGATTTTGTACTGGTACAGAAATGACGCATCGCTCTCGTTCTCACTTTGCTTGATTTCCAGCAATTCTTCAAAGCTATATATTCCCTTATGAATGGTTGTAGATTCGAAACTTGTTTTCTGATTAATAACTTTTGCAGCCCTTCCTGTGGGAGCCATAAGTTGATATTTCTTCTCAATAGATTGCAGGTATTCTACGAATCCTTTCATCAAGGTTGTTTTACCACTTCCCGCATAACCATGAAGGATAAACACCCGCTCATCGCTTTCTATAAAAGCGGATAGCTTTTCCAACGCGAGACGTTGATCTTTGGTGAGAATAATATTCTGGAAGTGGTTTAAAATATTCATCCCTCTTGACCGTCGATGGTTAAATGGAATAGAAATCTATTGATAGCTTGTGCAATTTTCATTGACTCTTCTTTGTTGGTACAGTCAATTTCTAAGATGGGCTCTCCCCATAGGTGCTTATTGCTTATGACTTTCCATTTCTTATCTGAAGTTCTATAGGTATACCAAGCATAATAGTAAGTAATTTCAGAATCATTAACTGAAATTCCTTCTTTTATTTCAAGGCCCTTGGCTGTTTTGAAAATCCTTTTATTCATGGTTGGTGAGTTTTATTGACAAATATGTAGTGTAATATTTAATTTATTGATAATAAAGCTGGTGTTGAAGAATTACTCACAAGTCTGGCTGATCAACTAGCGTATTTGATGGCTTCTTATAATTTTTGTCTTCTGTGATTTCCTTCTCAGTAACAAGAATCTTGTCCGACAATGATTCTTCCATTTTGCTGGTGAAATCCTCCAGGAACCCATAAAACTTGAAGTAATACCTTGATTCATTACCTTTTATCTTAAGCATTATTTTTTTTTGAAAATCTGTTGGACTATTTCCTCTATGGTTCTGATTTCTCACCTGATATAGCTCATCAAAAATGCTAACCCGTTGATTGAATGGGAATATCACCTTTATATCTTCATTGTAATAGAAGTAAAACAATACTGCTCTAAATTTTCCATTGGCATACCATTCCTTTGAATTACGCATGATTAAATCATTTTGAGTTAGCGTTTTCCCATCTGGAAATTTGTATGCAATTTTATTTTTGTTAGAATCCCATGCTATGGCAACCCGATTTTCAAATAAGAAGTTGGTAATATTCTCAATTTGTTGATATAAGCTAAGGCAAAAACTCTCAAAATCATCTCTTCGTCTTTCATGCTCCATGTTTTTATAGTCCAGAATAAGTTGGTCCTTGATTTCCTGAATAGGGAAGAAATAATAGAAGTCAGATGCTTGTTTATCAATTTTTTTCTCAACACAATACTCATGTATGTTTTGAATAAGGGAGTGTTTTGCTATTTCTTCAACAGGCGATGATTCACCAATAGTTTTTAAGATTTCATCAATCAACCATTCATTTCCTTCAACTTTAAGAAGGTCTCCAATGATTTGAACAAGTCTTTTAAGTTTCTCCCGATCCTTCATTTTTTAACTGTTTTTGAACCTATCATATAGAGTAATTCCCTCGTCAAGTCCTTTACTAAGGATCGCATTTACTACACTTTCCAAGTCAATTCTTTCAATTGCTTTCTTTTCTTTAATTCCAGTCAATTTACTAAACCTCTCCTTCAAACCCTTATAAGTTCCATCCTCAATTCCTTTGACCATCTTTAAAAACTCCAGCTTCCCATCAAGGACATTCACAAGGTGCGCATTTGTATTTTTCACATGGCCTTTGTCGGTAATGTAATCGCGTTTAAAAATTTGGTATGCCTTTTCATACCCGTACTTTTCCCAGTAATAAAGCCACATACGGATTTGCTTTACATATCTCCTGCGGACATTTACTTTTTCATTTACTATCAATCCTGTTGCTCCCTGGCGATACCCCGACTTCTGTAATCGGTTTTTGTCTGTGTTGATAGTCAACTTCTGGTCTTCCTCAATTATTCGCTTCAACTCTTTACTGAATTCTTCATTATTAAAAATGTTATGAGAGGATGAAAATGTTATATCGTCTGCATAACGCGTATAGGTGGCACCAAACCGGTTGGCTAGCCCTGTCAACCTACGATCAAGAGTTCTGCACAGAATATTTGTTATGGTAGGTGATGTTGGACTGCCTTGTGGAAGTACAGTTCTTTCCTCACCGTCTATTACAAAAGGGTGAGTGCATAGACTTGCCAGTAAAAATGCCAGAGGTTCTTTAATCCCATTCAAATTGAACGGTTCGTACATAAACCCCAGCTTCACCCTGTTCCTGTCAAATGTATGAAAGAAGTCTTTCAGATCAATATTGAGCACATAATTTTTGCCTACATGCTTATTTGCATTATCTACTATCGATTTATCCCTTACAAAACCAGTTGCTGCCTCATGTGGTTCGTCCATGCACTGCAAAACGAAATTCAGTGAGCGCAAAATGGACTTCAAGCCTTTTGCGGGTGCGTTGATTGTTCTCGCTCCACCGGATTTCTTCTTGATAGCAAAGGTTTGGTAACGCTTCTTGCAGATATTAGGATTGGCAAAATAGGTCAATGACTTCAATTGAACCGGCTTACACTCTTCGCCATAGAGCATATTCTTAGCGGCACTTAAGAGTGTAACCAAGTCCTCCTTGCTTTGAAGTTCGGCAAATTGCTTTCTGATTTGGTCGATATGTTTCTTTTCAATTTTCATCTCTTAAGCTCCGAAGAACTTTGAAAACATCTGCCTGATACTCTTTGTGTATGACAAGGTTAAGCCTTTCCTGGCTTAGCCAGATCGATTATTGATTATCACTAGAAGGGATAAGAAATAACTTTTTGTCATTGACATTGTAATCAATGAAAAGTTACAAAAATGCCCAAGTGACATTCATCCCGACCTAAGCCGGGAGAAGATGCCGATCATTGTTTAACAGGTTTCCCGGCTAAACACAGCACCCACTGATCAATATCTTGAGGTAGATGTTTCAAAGAACTAATGCAATTATTGCAGGCATTGGTGCACTCAAACTGCATA
>CAZMFK010000155.1:0-4417 GCA_964565545.1 uncultured Caldisericota bacterium
CCCATTATTAACCATTTACTAAATCAGAAGGCCAATGGGATGCTAACTCCAGGGATTAGAGCCCTGATGATTTATCCTATGAATGCATTGGTAAATGATCAAATTTTCAGACTCCGGCAAATTTTAAAGGATGTTCCCGATCTTACTTTTGGTCGATACACTGGGGAAACCAAAGAGACCTATAAAGAAGCGCTTAACGAATATCGATCCAGAGAGCGATCTGATCCAATACCAAACGAGTTGATTTCACGGGAACAAATGCGGAAGACTCCCCCTCATATCCTTATCACCAACTATGCTATGCTTGAATATTTACTATTGCGACCTGATGATCATGTATTTTTCAACCCTCCTTATAACCAGCATTGGAAGTATATCGTTTTGGACGAAGCCCATTCATACCATGGTGCCAAGGGTATCGAAGTGTCCATGCTTTTAAGAAGAGTAAAAGCAAAGCTTAGCGGAATTAAGCCAAGGTACATTCTAACCAGTGCCACCCTGGGCGAAAAAGAGGATAATCCCAAGGTCGTTCACTTTGCATCATCGCTCTGTAGTGACGAGTTTTTTGAAGAAGAAATAATTCGATCAGAAAGATTTATTCCTACAGCTATAGATAAAATTCTGGAAAATGAGTTGTCTCTTTTTACAGATCTGGCCAGGGAAATAAGAGATAATTCCCCTAAAGAAGATTTGATAAATATCATAAAAGAGTTTTCGAAAGTATCGATTGATGAGACCTTGAGTACTGAGGAGATATTGCATTATCTTATACTCCATGATGATTTTTATTACAAACTTCGTCATGTTCTTTCTACTCCGAAAACTTTGGAGGAGTCATCAAAACTGCTCGAAGTAGAGGAAGCATTTCTAACTGATTATATTGCGGTAGCCTCCAATGCTGAAAAAGAGGGAGATCGTATCTTTGAGGCCAGGTATCATTTGTTTGTTAAAGGCATTGAAGGGGTTTTTGTGACTCTTCCTCCCTCGAAAAAGTTGTTTTTTAAGAAACAGGATGAGCTGGTAAATCGCATTAGCGAAAAGGTGGAAGAAAGGTACAAAGTCTTCGAAATCACTTTTTGTTACAACTGTAATGGCATCTTTATTGTGGGAAAGATTGAAGAAAACAAATTGGTTCAACCCTCTGCAAACCGAGATAACGAAAAGTTGGAAGTATTTATGCTTATTGAATCTGAAGACCTGGACGAGGAAGTTGAAAAACCTGAATATTACTATCTGTGTTCTATTTGTGGTGCTATCCAACGAGTTACAGCCATTGGAGATTTTCCCTGTCGCCATGAAAACCGATTTTTTCAAAAAGTGCTGAGGGTTGAAGAAGAAAAAAAGCAATACAATGATGAATTGCATGCCTGCCCTAAGTGTGGAGTAAAAAACAACAAAAGAAATATACTGGTTCCATTTTATTTATCGCAGGATTTAGCTACTGCTATCCTTGCCACTGCTTTGTATAAAGAACTACCTGAAAAAAAGATCACTAAAAAGTATGAACCCTATCGTGATTTTTTTGGTGAATCTGGTCAAAAACAATTGGTACAAGAAGAAAAAATTACAAAACAATTTCTCGCATTTTCTGACAGCAGACAAGCTGCTGCTTTTTTTTCACCCTATCTCTCTACCACCTACAAAGAGGCTTTAACCAAGAGGCTTATGTGTGAAGTAGCCAGTCAATATATTCATCAACTGAATCATGAAGGAATGCCTTTGAAGAACTTTGTTCAACATATTGAAGGTTTGATGGATGAATTTGGTATTAACGATAAAGACGATAGAACTAGAGAAGCATGGCTTGAGACTCTAAAAGAAATGAGTAATTATAAGTCCAAAAATGCTCTTCAAAATCTGGGGATTCTGTATTTTGAAATTGAAGATATCAGTGACAGGGGAAATGCCCCGTATGGATTGAGCAAGGATGAGGTAAATCATCTTTTTAAAATTTTGGCCAATCGTTTTTTGGCTGAAGCTGCAGTGAGTATCCCTATTAGTCTTACCCGAGCTCATTACAAAAGAATTACCATTAGTGGACTGGAAAGGAGTTTTGAAGAAGAAAAAAAGACAGATAAAAGTTACCTAGTAAATTGGCTTCCGAAAAGAGAAACAAATATCTTCACAAAATACTTAAGCAAGATCATTGATACTCAAAATCCCAAACTGATTCTTAAACAAGTATGGGACTGGTTTTTGAGTAGGGATTACTTAAATTTCATCAATAATTCTTACAAACTGAAATCAGAAAGAATCAGAGTAAGAAAGCCCAGCAAATTATTCGTATGCTCTAGATGTAAAAAAATCACTCCTTACAATATTCGAAATATTTGTATACATGGTAACTGTGACGGTGAATTGGTGGAGTATGATTTTATTAATGAATTGAAAAACCCTCATTACAGAAGTCTGTATACTGGTCTTTCAATGAATGATATGAAGGTAAGGGAGCATACTGCACAATTATCCAGTGATTGTGCTTACCAGTATCAAAATGAGTTCAAGGATAAGAAAATCAATGTGTTAAGTTGTTCTACTACATTTGAAATGGGAGTGGATATTGGAACTCTTGAGACTATCTTTCTGAGAAACATGCCACCATCTCCTGCAAATTATATTCAGCGCGCTGGAAGAGCTGGAAGGTCTACAAAATCTGCAGCATACGCTCTTACTTACTGCTTAAACAACTCTCACGATATGAATTTTTTTCAAGATCCCCTAGGGATGATTCAAGGATTGGTGAGTCCTCCATGCTTCAACGTATGCAATCAAAAAATATGCATACGCCATGTTTTTGCCTCTGCTTTTTCTTTCTTTTGGCAAAAGCACAAAGAGTATTATGCGAAAAATATTGGAATTTTCTATGACAAATCCAGCCATCTGGAATTTTTAAATTTTCTTGAAAGTAAACCCGAAGACTTGAAGCAATATTTGTTGAAAGTAGTACCCGAGGGCTTGGTCGATGAATTGCAAATAAACAATTTTGGATGGATTCAACAATTGCATAACGATGATTCATCTCATCCAGGAACTCTTGATCTGGCAATAAAGAATTTTGAGCAGGATATGGCTGATTTGACCAAAGCTTATAAGCAGTATGATTCTCTTGAAAAGAAAGCTGAGATGGGATCTAGAGGGAGTTTTAGTTTTAAAAAAGTTGAGATTTCTCGATCAATAAAAACCGTTAATGATGAATATTTGATTGATTTTTTGTCACGTTACAATTTGATTCCCCGATATGGATTCCCGGTTGATACAGTTGAGTTAAGAGGGTTTGGAGTAAATACAACGAGTGGGGCATTGAGATTAAATAGAGATCTATTGACAGCAATTTCTGAGTTTGCCCCTGGATCTGAGATTGTAGCTAATGGAAAAATCATAAAAAGTAGATATTTAAAGGTGATAAAAGGGTACAATTGGCCTAGATATAAGTATGTAGTTTGTGATAACTGTAAAACTCTTAGTCGTGTCCTTTGGACAGATTCAAGCGGAAAGCTGGATCAATGCAAGCAGTGTGGGAGAGATTTTAAAGGTAGTAAGGTGAGAAAAAAGGAGTATGTCATCCCCAAGTTTGGTTTTGTGATGGATATTGAAGAACCTATGCCAGTAGGATTGGAAAAGCCAAAGAGAACTTTCCGGGGATCACTTGCATATATAGGAGATGGTGAAAAGATTGACCAAAGAGTGTTTGAAATTGGTAATAACAAATTTCTCATCGGATCGAGCCAGGATGATTCTTTACTAGCTTTAAATGAAGCTAATTATTATATTTGTCGGGATTGTGGCTATGGTGATGTTTTGGATACCTTTTTACCAAGCAAGGAATTTGAACATAAGCAAGCCAATGGTTTTACTTGCTCGAATAAGCGTTTAACCCGATATAGCCTTGGACATGAATTCAATACTGATGTTTTATCGTTACAATTTTTAACTTTTGACTTACTAGATTATGGGCAAGCTTGGACTATTCTGTACTCTATTTTGGAAGGTTTGAGCAGACATCTAAATATTGAACGTGCAGAGCTTTCAGGTTGTTTGCACTGGTACAACAACCCTATTTTCCGTCGAGGGAATTATAGTTTTGTTTTGTTTGATAATACCCCAGGTGGCGCTGGTCATGTTCGACAAGCCAAAGACGAACATGTTCTTTGGGATGTATTTTTAAAAGCTCAGTCTTTAATAAAGAATTGCACTTGTGGGGGCGAGGCAGCTGACTCAGTGTGTTACAGTTGTTTGCGAAATTATTACAATCAAAAACAGCACGATATTATGAAACGTAGATATGCAATAGATTTTTTTCAAAAGTTGATTGGATAGTTTTGGAGGCGGATAAATGAGAAATAAACTTCTTTATATTATTTCTTTGTGGCCGTTATTTGACTGTAGCAACAAAATAAGGGAAGGGAGCCCGGTATGA
>CAZMFK010000156.1:0-4391 GCA_964565545.1 uncultured Caldisericota bacterium
GGCTTGGGAGCATCCATCATAGTGGCACTGCTTTTTTGAGGAGGAGGTGGAGGAGGTGGAGGGGGGGTAGGATGAGGAGAATAGGATGGAGGTGGCGGTGGAGGCACAGGTCTTGCAGAAGGATAAGCTCCGCCTACAGGCTGGTATTGGGTTTTATTTTTTGGCTTGAGCAACAGCACCAATAAAAGGATTATTACTAAAAGCACAACACCCCCTACAATGACAAATATCCATGGAAAGGCATTTAATGAAACTTTTTGTCGTTCCTGGATCACATCATCATTACTAAGGTAAGTTCCAGATACCCACAACTCATCTCCCAGTTTGGGCATATCACTGGATGCAGTTCTTACTGTAATTACATCAGTATCATCCGTGATATTGTACCAACCTGTTTGCTGAGCAGGCTGGACATCAATAGCTGTAACTCGGCCTTTGACTGCTACAAGGTTTCGATCATACTGCACACGGTTTAAATTAATGGTAGATATTTTAACCAATAAAGGCTCTTGAGGATGTTTAGCACAACTGGAAAACCCAACAACAAGAAACAAAAAACAAAAAAATCCTAACCATTTTTTCATTCTATACCTCCCGCAAAACAGATATTACCTTTTTGCATCAATACATCAAATTATAATATAATTTAATGTTTTCTTGCACATACTGCAATAGCTTGACTCATGAATATTGCATTAAAAGGATATGAAATTGATGGGAAAACAGAACCCAACATTACTATTTTGTTTCTGGATGAAACTCATTCCACGTATTCCAGTGGTTATTTTCAGTTATTCGTTGATGCCAAATATAGTGAAGATGTAGTTGAATTCTGCTTTACAGACAAAGCCGGCAACAAAACAATTAAAAAGCTTTTTCTTCCTGAATATTAATCTTTAAATTTTTCGGGAATGGTTTTTTTAAGCTCCATAATTTGATTTTCTATGGAATGAATATGGTTTCGAAGCTTTAAGTATTGATCTGATGCTGTTGACCATTCATTTTGGATTTGTTCAATAGTCTTGTTGATTATTTTTTTTTGCTCCTCCAGATGATACAATATTTTTTCACGAGATTCCAAGTTGTTATCATCTGTTTTTGAAATTGAAGGTGCAGCAGTTTGGGTATCAGGATTATTTTTTTTCAACTCCATCAAGGAATTCAAAGTATAAAGATTGGTAACGATCAAAATCCCGATTAATATTGGCATCGTTTTATTTTTCATGTCTTATCCTCAAAAAACTAAATTAATCATATTATCAGAGAAAAAAAGTAAATACAAAATGTAACAAAATGATTAGATCATGAGCAATGAGTTAATTCTTCATTTAAGCTTGATTTTATCTCTTTAGGCAAGAACTTAAAGTGATTTATAAGATTAATCCAATATTATCCATAGGATATTTTCTGAATTTTACAGATAAAGCATATTGATTGATGAGCAAAGAATTTTAATATTTGAAAACTTATATTTATGTATTAAAATAAATGATATTAAAAAAAACATTTTTATTGAACAAAAAAATACTATAATTGTTTACTAAATAGTTGACAGTTTTAAACATTAAACATATATGTCAATAATAAAATTTTTTTAAAAAAGTTAGGAGTGAATGAAAGTGACAAAAAAAGCTGAAAAAATTGGAGCCAGAGATCGGATTATTAATGAGACCAAGTATCTTATGGGTAAAGAATGTAAACTAAAATTTACTACACGGGATTTGTCAAAAAAGGCTGATGTGAACCTTGCCTCAATTAACTATTACTATGGATCAAAGGCTGCTTTAGTAAAAAGAGTTGAAGAAGAGTTTTATCAGCTGGTCGAAGATGTTTATTCAGAGTTAAACAATAACAAACGAAAACCTAATGAAAACCTTCAGATTTGGGCTGAACAACTCGTCAAACTATTAATTGAATATCCAGGCATCATGTATATTTGGTCCTACAAGGTTATTGTTGGCAAAGACACTTCCAAACAGTTCCTTGACCTTTTTTATTCCCCTGACAATCCAGTAACCAAGATTATTTCCAAGCAACTCCCTAAAGAAAAACCTGAAATAGTCAATTTCAAAAGCATTCAGTTAGTGTCTGATATACTTAATCCGTTTGTATTTAACCAAAATCCTCAAGGCAAAAAGTATTTTGACATGAAGAATGAAAAATCCCGCAAACAGTACATCGAATACGCTGTAGAGTCTGCATTAAAAGCATAGATTTTTTCTGGTAGTACTAAAATACAATAACGGAAATCCATGGATTTCCGTTATTGTATTTTAGAAACCGATGTTCATGGTAAAAAGACTATTATTCCTTCTTTTGTTTCTGTTTTTTTTCAATAAAACTTTTTCAGTTGAAAGATATTCAGAAACTTTTTTTCATCATTGGAAGATTGAATCCGGAAATCTAACCCTTTTTCTTGATGGTAATAAGTACATTGATTTGGCTGAATATTTCATTGCGGTTAATAACAAATTATACTTGCCGATGGATGCATTATTGATTGCTTCCAACTGGCAGAAAGAACAAAGCACTGCTCCCGGTATTTATATTTTTTTTAATAGGGATGGCGATGAAATAATCATTAATGTTTATGAAGGAAGAATTAGGTTTAATAAAAACTTTATTGCACTTGCTATTTCTGATTTACCCTTTATAAAAAATGAATGTTTGATGGTTCCTTTTGATCAATTTTATAAAATTATGAATATTACTGATTTTCAGTACGATCAAAACGATGGAACTGTTCATTTCTGGACCATAAAAACTCATGAAGCTAAAAAAGGATCTTCAAAAACTTTCACAAGTAATTTTCCAACTTATCAAGGGAATTTGTTCCGAAATAGTACATTGATTGATGAAGTTGCTCCAAAGTCATCATATTTAATTGCAAAATGGACTTTTCTTGTGCAAGATCGTTTTACCACCTCCCCTATAATTGCTAACAACCTGGTTTATATAGCTGACAGAACTGGTATTCTATGGGCACTTGATCTTAACACGGGAGAAGTTAAATGGAAGATGGAAGTAGGCGATAGAATATTTAGTACTCCTTGTTTTTACAAAGATCTTCTGTTTTTTGGTTCCTGGGATGAATATTTTTATTGCCTTGATTCTCATACTGGCAAACTAATTTGGAAAACTAATTTAATGAATTTGATACAATCATCACCTTTGCTTTGGAAAGACTATGCTTATTTGGGAACCATGGAAGGAATTTTTTATTGTATTGATATTCGCTATGGAGAAATAAAATGGACCTTTTCTGCTGGAGATGAAATATCTTCATCCCCATGCACTGATTATTCAAAAATATATTTTGGCTGTAGGGATCAGCATATCTATGCGCTTTCAATGGAAACTGGAAACCTGGTATGGAAAACATCAACGGATGGATGTACATATGCTACTCCTTCAATTATTAGAGGCAAAGTATATCAAGGTTCTCAAGATGATCACATATATTGCATTGATCCCAAAAATGGTGCTATTGCTTGGAAAACAAAAACAAAAGGGGGCATTTACTCAAGTGCATCCTATTTTAACGACAGGATTATCCTGGGATCCCAAGATGGTTTTGTATATGCTTTTAGTGAAGCTAATGGCAATATAATTTGGAGTTTTACTGATCATCATGCCTTTTTTTCCAGCGCTGTCATTTGCGGTAAAAGAGCTTATATTGGTTCGACCAGCGGAAAGTTATATATCATTAATCCTGAATCCGGGAGGATAATCCAAAGCATTGACCTTGGCCAAGCAATAAATACTGCTCCTGCAGTGTGTCAAGAAATGGTAATTATTGCTTCAGGGAATCAGCTCTGGGTTCTTTCTGATCAAGAAAATTAAATAGCAATATTATATCGATTTTTCATGGATAACATTTTATTTATCCTTGAATTAATGGTAATTCATAGCATAATGTTATTGCTATGAATTGTATGATTAAACACTTTGATGTACTTGATTCGACCAATCAGTATCTTATTGAACACTGGCAAAAGCTTCCCTCAAGGACAATTGTAATTGCTGACCAACAAGCCAAAGGCAGAGGAAAGCAAGGAAAATGTTGGTATTCAAAAAATACTCACAACCTTTATGCCAGCATTCTACTAAAAAGTGAAAAAGACATTGAAAAATCAAGCCCTCTTTTAACCATGCTGCTTTCTTTAGCCTGCTGCGAAGTGCTGGATGAATATATTGCACCTTTACACTTAAAACCTCAGATGCGATGGCCAAATGATGTTCTGATTAACCACAGAAAAATAGCAGGAGTATTAGCTGAATGTAGCTGGGTTAATAGAAAGCTTGATTATGTTGTTTTGGGAATAGGCTTGAATCTAAGTCTGAGTTCTCATGAAATAGACTTAATCGACCAGCCAGTCACTTCCTTGAAT
>CAZMFK010000157.1:0-3386 GCA_964565545.1 uncultured Caldisericota bacterium
CAGGATTTGAGCTACCTCCAATGTCTAAAAAATTTGCTGGATCGCCACCCCAATGTTTTACTACATCCATTGTAGCCATAGCCAGACCTGCTCCATTTACAATACAAGCTATGTTTCCTTCGAGAGAAATATATGATAGACCTGCTGATCGAGCTAATCTTTCCTGGGTTGTTTCTTCGGGGTCTTCATCAAGCCATTGTTGATAGGAAGCATGACGGTATAGCGCGTTATCGTCGATAATCAATTTTGCGTCTAGAGCAACAAACTTTTTGTCTATAACTACTAATGGATTGATTTCAACCAGACTTGCATCTTCTTTCAAGTATAAGGCATACATTTTTTCCAATAACTCAGAAAACTCTTGTATTGAAGGAGGGTTTTCTTCTTGCTGGAAGCAATACTGAAAAACTTTTTTAAGCTGATAGGCTTTGATTCCAAGCAACAAATCTACAGGTAACTGAAAAATCTTTTCGGGTTGGGTTCTACCAATTTCTTCAATATCAACCCCACCAGAGGGAGAAACTATAAAAATTGGTTTCTGAATGGTTCGATCAAGAGTAACGCTAATATAATATTCATGATTCAATGGCAAAGCTTGTGATATAAGGATTTTTTTTACGTTACATTGTTTAATATTCATTCCTAATATCTGCTGAGCATAACTACGAGCTTCATCAGCATTATTTGCTAATTTTATTCCACCAGCTTTTCCTCTTCCTCCAACAGGAACCTGAGCCTTAACTACCAAAGGAAATCCAATATCCTGAGCAAACTCAAGAGCTTCCTCCGGATTTTGAGCCATTTTTTCATTAGGTGTTTGAATTTGGTACTTTCGAAATACTTCCTTTGCCTGATATTCCAATAGTTTCAATGCATATCCTCCATCCTTTATGGTAAAAAACCTAAGATAGTTTTATCAAAGGTGAACTTAATACACAATATCCTCAATACGATCGTCACGTTTAACAGTTATTCGTTTAATGTTTAAGGGATTCAGGGGTAATTCATTCAGCCCTCCGTCAGAGTTAAAAGTAGCCTTGAATCCCAAACTAAGAGCTATGTCATTTACTTCGTTATTAGCGTTTCCAAAAGGAACAGATAAAAAAAGAGCTTCTTTATTGATGTTGCTCTCAATTAGTTGCTTAGACTTTAACAAGTCTTGTTTGATCCGCATCCTGTAGGCTTGATGAGATTCAAGGGTACCATCAGGCAAGGGTATCCTGCTGGTTAATGCAGCATGGAACCCATCAGATTCACTAACATAGAAATGAGAATTATGGGTATGCGATTCAATACTAAAAACTCTTGAGCTTTGCATTTCAGATAACTGTTCCCAGGTAACAAAATCTTTAAATACTCCCACTCGACTAGTTAAAACAAAGAACAAGGCAGATACATTATGCTTTTTTAAAACAGGAAAAGCCTCTTCGTAAACACCTAAATAGCCATCATCAAAGCATATTAGAACGGGATTTGGCGGTAATTGTGCTTTGCCATCGAAATAAGAAACAAGAAGTGCTGGAGAAACAAGGTTAAAATTATTTTCAAACAGGTATTGCAAATCATTCTCGAATAATTCAGCGCTTCGGCTGTATATGTTTCCTCCAGGTGAAATATTGTGGTAAGTAAGGATTGTCAGGCTGTTTTCTTTTAGTTTAACCTGTATTTGCTGGTAGGGAAAAAGTGGATTCTGTCGGTTGTCTCGATCAGCAAATACTCGAAATACATTGTGATTGTCTTTCAAGGCAACATCTTTAAATATCCATTGCCCATCATTAGATGTAATTGTTTCTCCATATATTTCTCCATTGTGATCCAAATAAACGGGTTTTCCCGCTGCAAAAAAACCTTTGAGAGAGATTTTTTGATTCATAACCTGCATACCGTCTTTAGGAAAAACAATATATGGCTCGCTGTTGCAGATGATAAAAGATGCTGAAGTTTTTAATCTTTTCCCTGAAGAATCTTCAGCTTCAAAACTAATAAAATGCGTGCCTTCGTTCCAAAGGTACGGAATAAAATATTTTCCAACCCAACGGTTTTCGTTTGAAGTATTGTTTAAGTAGATGCGAACTCCATTTTCCATTTCAACGTATGCTTTTTTTATTATAAGTGAAGCTTTTAAAGTAAATTCGATTTCACTACCGCTCCGCGTTAAGGTTGGATGAACTTGTACATCAAGGTTATGAGACCGATTGTCAACAATAACTGAAATAACTTCTGAATCAGAAAGTAGGTTTTGATCTTCAAAAGCACGAACATATAAGAAGTACGTGCCGTCAGGCAATTCTCTGGTATCAATATTAACGTATTGTTGGTGTTGATCGGACACTAAAACATAATCGCTTTTTTTGCCATGGCTATTGATTAAAGATAGGATAGATCGAGCTTTAAGAGTTAGATTGCCTTTAATGCTCACCCTGACAAGCTGAAAGCCATGAATAAGTTCACCAGTGATCGGGCTGGTAATAACTAATTCATTCTTTCGAGCGAAAATCTTGGTGGGACAAAAAGAAAAATCCAGAATAATAAAAAGAAGTGCAATCCAAACCATTAACTTATTAGGCATTTATTTTCAATTTACCCCTGTATTGCCATTTGTCAAGCATTTATAGATTGCATTGCCTATTCATTTCCATTCCACTTCAAATTTTCTATTGACTTTTATCTTGTCTTTTTCTTATTATAAGAGCTATGTTTAATCAACCAAAAAAAAGTGGAGCTCAATCTGAAATTGTTGTTGACCTGGGGAGTATTGGTCATAATTATCGCCATGTAATCCGCCCCATGCTTAATTCCGACACCAAAATTATCGCTATGGTAAAATCAAATGCTTATGGACATGGTTTGATTGAAGTTTCAAAAACTCTCGAAAATGAACAGGTAGATTGTTTAGGTATTTTTTCTGTAGATGAAGCATTAGAACTTAGGAAAAACGGAATTAAGAGCCGTATTATTATGTTTGGTATTCCCCATAAAAATGACTTTGATTCCATAGCGTCCAACGAGATAGCTGTTATTGTGGCATCAGCTAACGAGCTTCAGCAGCTTCATGATTGGATATCAATTTCAAAAAAGCATATGAAAGTACATTTGAAAATTGATACTGGCATGGGAAGATTGGGAATTTTTCCGAAAGAAGTTTTTACTATAGTTGAAAAGATTTTTAATGACTACCCTTTCATCGAATTAGAGGGCATCTGCACTCATTTCGCTGAATCTTCTTCGCCTGATAGAAGCTACACTTTACAACAAGGTATGATATTTAATTCCCTGATAGAAGAGCTGGCACACAAAAATATCAACCCCCCAATGATCCACGCTGCAAACTCTGGAGGCATCATTCATTTTCCTGAATTTCATTTTAATGCAGTTCGGCCTGGCGT
>CAZMFK010000157.1:3396-4374 GCA_964565545.1 uncultured Caldisericota bacterium
CTTCAACCAGCATTAAGCTTATATTCGTACATTGGAAATATAAAAGAATTGCCCGTGGGTTCCTATATTAGCTATGGGAGAACCTATCAAACACAAAAACCTTCAAAAATTGCTATCATACCTTTGGGCTATGCTGATGGAATACCTTTATTGCTGTCCAACAAAGGCAAAGTTTTGATTCGAGACCAGTTTTTCCCTATTGTTGGGTCAGTTTGCATGAATCAATTTATGGTTGATATTACTGAAAATGGTGATATTCAAACTGGCGATCAAGTAATTATCATTGGAAAAGATTGTCATAAAAGCATTACTGTTCCTGAATTAGCCCAAACTGCCAGCACCATAACATATGATGTTATTTGCAGGCTCACAGGATTTACCCATCGGCGTTTTATATAGGATCTTCGCTAAACTTTACAATTCAATGCCATTTCTTATAATTCATATGTTATGGTTTTGAGCAATCCAATGGGTTGATCAGCATCATAGCTATATAAAATTGAAAAAGTTGTTACGGAGGATGTTATGGGTAGAGAAAGCAAAATTAAAAAGCTTCGCAGAGAAGGTATCCTGGAGCCAGTAAAAATGGACAAAAAAAGAGCATCAGCTCTAAAGAAGATATTTTTGTGGACCACCAGTTTATTATTATCCTTTGTGTTAGTATTTGGAGTCTGGGCATATGTAGCCAAAGATATCCAGGCTTCAGTCAATGGTATGCGCATATTTACCAAAGATGTGGAAGAAATGCTGGATCCAGTAAAACGATCAATGCAACAACAAGGTTTGAATCCTGATGACGAATCTCAAATTCCAACGATCAATCAATACAGATCTGAAATTATCGAGATGCTTATTGACATGAAGCTGGTTGAACAATATGCAAAAAAGAATGGTATTTCAGTGCCAGAAGCTGAGATTGAAAGCAGAATTGACCAGGAGATTCAACAAATTCGCTCATCATATGAAACTGAAGAGGAA
>CAZMFK010000158.1:0-4329 GCA_964565545.1 uncultured Caldisericota bacterium
CAAAGAAAAAGATGTTCGCATAAAGAAGCTAAATTTTTGGAAAGTATTGTAGATTTTAGAAATATTCTTGTCCATGAGAAGTCAGATGAAAGTTATTTTGCTGAGCCAAATAATGACATTATGAATAAATATGAGAAAATTGTTAATTACATAATAAATCCTCCAAAAGCTTATGATTTTGCAGTAAAAAAAGATATTTGTACAGCTACAATTAATGACAAAGTCTATGTAGTTTTAAAAATGATGCTAACAAATAATTTTTCATATATTCCGATAATTGAAAATGATAAAGTCCAGGGTATCTTTAGTGAGCATAGTATTTTTGCATACTTAGAAAGCTCAGAAGATGAAATTATCATTGATTTAAATGATAATATCACATGTTTTAATGATTTTATTGCTTTCAACTCACACCCAAATGAAAGATTTGAATTTTATGGTAGAGATACCCCCTTTTACATTGTTCGGAATTCTTACCATAAGGGTTTAATTAATAATAAAAGATTAGGTGCAGTGCTCATAACGCAAAACGGAAATAAATATGAAAAGCTATTAGGACTGCTAACACCCTGGGATATACTACGTGTTGATGAAAGGGAGTATGTTTAGATAGCTGAAATACCACGAAACAATACTGGCCTTTCAGGAGAATATTTCGTTGCTGCAGAGCTGTACAGAAGAGGTTGGTCAGTTGGAATGACTATCGGAAATGCAAAAACAGTTGATGTATTTGCTGAAAAATCTCTAAAGGCAAAATTTTTAAAACTAAACATAATTATTATAACTTAATTGATGAGTCAAAATATCATAAATAAAAGTAAATAAAAAAAATAAGGAGCACCAAATGAATTTACACGACCAAATAAAGGGCGTTATCTACGGGCAGGCTTTTGGGGATGCCCTGGGCCTGGGGACAGAATTTATGAGCAAGGAGCAGGTGAAGTATCACTATCCCCAGGGACTTGGGCAGGTGAACCAGATAATTGAGGATGCTCATCGCTCTCGATGGCAAAAAGGGGAATGGACGGATGACACTGACCAGATGCTCTGCATATTTGATAGTTTGCTGGCACATCGCAAGCTCCATCTGCTGGATATTGCAGATCGATTATACCAATGGGCTCAATCGGGTGGTATGGGTATTGGGAATACGGTGGCATCGGTAGTTTTTGCGCCTGGGTTTAAGGAAAATCCTCGGCAGGTGTCCCGGCTGGCATGGGAGGCCAGTGGCAAAAACAATGCTGCTAATGGGGCAGTGATGCGAACTTCCATTTTGGGAGTCTGGGATTATCAGGACTTGGAACGGGTGGCGCACCATGCCGAGGAGGTATGCAAGCTCACCCACTTTGACCCCCGATGTGTAGCTTCGTGCAGGATAGTGTGTGCTTTGATTGCTTTGATGCTCCAGGGTGATTGTGGGGATGAAAAACTGGTGGCCCGAGTCTGCCAACCCTATGCAGAGGCAGATCATCGGGTGAAAGATTATGTAGATAAAGCCTTTGAGCCGGCTATTGAAAAACTCGAATTGGGAGCCAGCCACTCCATAGGCTATACGCTTAAAGCTCTTGGGGCGGGTCTTTGGGCAATGATTCATGCAATGAGTTATGAGGAAGGTATCCTGGCTGTGGTCCATGAAGGGGGTGATGCCGATACCAATGCCTCAGTTGCAGGGGCTTTGCTGGGAGCAAAGTTTGGCTATTCGGGCATCCCAAGCGCCTGGACTGAGAGTTTGCTTCATCGAGATGCATTGGACTCGAGGATAGTCCGGCTGATGGAAACAATCGAAAATAAATGACCAGATGGCTTTTATCTCATCCCAACTTCCCTTTCCCCTGTAACGAATACCCCTTTGAATAGTATAATAAATGAGTGCTTTGGTAAGAAGCTTTAAGCTGATGAAGAGGTGGCAGGATGAATAACAAGTTTTTGCAGTCTTCTGGGATGATCGTTTCGTTGTGTTTGCTGTGCTTTTCATTTACTCCTGTTTCTTTGGCTGAAGTAACTGTCCAGGTTCCCAATCAGGAAATGCTCTCCAGGGCGAAAGAATATAATCGCTCGGTGGGAGGTCAAACGCTTGTCGTTTTGCATCAAGGCAAAGTGCTTCTTGAAGATTACTCCAATGGGGGCCAAAAGGATAAACTGATGATGCTGGCCAGTGGGACTAAAAGCTTTAATGGCATTGTGGCTTTGGCTGCCATAGAGGATGGAATCATTAAACTGGAGGATAAGGTTGCTGATTCTTTGGTCGAATGGAAAAAGGATGCGCTAAAATCCCATATAACCTATCAGCACTTGCTTACTATGACTAGCGGATTGAGGGCCAATACCTTCAAAAAAACCTGGGAACAAATCGTCCATACTCCTATGGCTGGAAAACCCGGAAAACAATATGTTTATGGCTCAACCCACTTAAACATCTTTGCAAATGCAATTCAGCGGAGTACGAAGAAGCTTTATGGTGAAAGCTATGAGCAGTATTTAAAACGACGAATTCTCGATCCTCTGGGAGTGAAAGTGTATTGGGGGATCCGCTATGATGACGGCAATCCCCAGGTAGCGGGCGGTGCTTATATGACCTCTATGGATTGGGCCATATTTGGAGAATGGGTGAGAAACAATGGGGCCTGGAAAAACCAGCAAATCATTAAAGCTGATTTATTTCCATTGCTAAGCCAGGGAACGGAGAGTAATCCTGCCTATGGCTTGAGCTGGTGGCTCAAAGAGTCCGTATCCAAAGATCAAATACGAAAGATTCCTCTTTTGCAAGGTGATTTGGGAAAGATAGCTAATTCGGATTGGCTTCCGGAAGATTTGTTTATGGCTGCTGGTGCTGGCAAACAACTTTTATACATTATCCCCTCCCTGGAATTGGTCGTTGTGAGGCAGGCTTCGTTGGGAAATGAGAAGTATTTTCGGGATATGGAGTTTTTAGGCTTGTTGCTGAAGAGTGAAGAAAAGCTGGATCCTGATTTCACTCCAGAGGATATTGCGATAGGCGATGAAGCTCTATCATACGGAGACCCGGAGTTTGAACCCTATGGCTCTCGGATGGTATTCCAGGATAGACTTTCCAATAATAGCATTTGGGTGGATTTCCTTAATCCAGAGACTGGAGAGTTTTTCACTAAGGATGGAAAAAACATCCTTGTTGATACTGGAGTTGCCCCTCTCAAAGATTCCAGGCAGGGACCGGAATGGGGAGTTTCCAAAGAAGGAAGTGCTCTTTTTTATTCCAAGAAAGATGCTAAGGGTATTATGCAGATTTGGAGAGCTACTTTTGAGGATTCCAAAATTCGTACCCAGCAGTTGACTCATTCCAGGCAAAACATGTATGGGGTTTTTACAAGCCAATCCCCTGCGAGTGATTCCATCAAAATTGCATGTATTCAGGGGGAGGTTGCGACTGGTTCGGCTGTTTGGTTTGACGAGAACACTCCGATGGATATTACTATTCTGCCCAATGCTTACTTTTGGGTGAAAAGTTTTCGCTTCTGCCCAGACGCAAGATATCTTTTTTATTCCTATCAATCCAGTAGGAACAAGTATGAAAAGGGGAAAGCTCAACTTGCCATGATGGATACCACTAGCAAGCAAGTGAAAATTTTGACCAATGACCTGGGAAATAAAGATGAACCCTGCCCTTTTATTGCTCCTGAATTTGGCCATGAGCTTTGTGTGGCGAGTACCGTTGACAATGAAAAGATTGCCATTTACAGGGATATGAATGACCCTTCAGGTTTTTGGACTAAAGTGGCTGAAATTGAGATGCCAGAAGAATCCAAGCATCCATTTATGCACTCCTTGGAACTGGTGCAGGCGGAAAACAGGAATTTTCAATATTCCTATTTCGCTACCGTGGCTTATCCTGACAATGAAGGCGATGGCAAATCGGTAAGAGAAGATGGATCGCTTTGGTTGTTTGGGCTCGGAGACCACCTGGCAAGAAGAGTGGATCAAGCGATGCCTGGACATAAGCTTGAACCTGAAATATGGCTTGGCAAGCAGGAAGTTTTTTTCTACTACAGTTTTATCGATTTGGATAAAAACCCTAATATAGCCCTTTTGCGGAGATGCAAGACTGGTTTATCCACTCTTTCACCGTATTCTCATGCAAATCAAGGACTTTTTCGATAGGCTTTTGGTAGCCTCCTGCCAGGTTCCATGCCAGGGGGATGCGTTGTACTTTGGCGAAGTGAAAGACCATAGCATCTCGCATGCTTAGTTCTTCGGTGCTCATGTAGCCTCCCAGAGGGTCATCGATATGGGGGTCGGCTCCTGCCTGATAGAGGAGGAGCTGGCAATCCTTGAAATGGAAGAGAAGCTCTTCGA
>CAZMFK010000159.1:0-4303 GCA_964565545.1 uncultured Caldisericota bacterium
ACTTATTGGAAAGATGACGCATTTTCTACTCATTTTGATGTTTGTTATCAGGGTGGAGTGCTTTTTAATGCTCAAATTTCTATGCCAGGAACAAAAAATGCGATCGATGCCCTTATGGCATATGCATCAATAAAAGCTATTAGTAATGAGCCTATTCAGGCTTTAGACGCTTCTTATTTTTTGTCCTTGCCTGTCATGGATCGGCGTATGGAAATTAAGGGAACTTACCGGGATTGCCTGATTCTTGATGATGAAGGTGATAGTCCTGATGTTATCCGGGGAGGGATGCAAATCCTTCGAAAATTGTTTCCTGAAAAGCGAATTGTTGCTATTATTCAGCCACATCGTTTTACCCGACTCACTCATTTGATGGATGACTATGTTGATGCCATCCATGAAACTGTGGATGATCTTGTTCTAATGCCTGTCTATGCGGCTGGAGAATCCTATGCTCCTGATCGTGCTGATTCCAAGCTACTGGCAGAAAAACTGAAGGATTTGAGATTTAAAGGTCAGATATTTTTAGTCAATGGATGCATGGAAGCAGTATCAGCTGTCCACCCCTATCTGCTTCAGCAGACAGTTGTTGTTACGCTGGGTCCTGGGGATGTTTGGAGGGTGGGGGATGAGCTCTTGGCAATCCTGCAGAAGATATAGCGAACTCGAAAAAAAAATATGCGGAGTGCTCAGGTATCAGGAATCGATGGCGCTCCATACCAGCTTCAGGGTAGGTGGTCCGGCTGAAATTTTCATTATCCCTTCCTGTACTGACGAAGTCCAGGAAATAGTATATTTTGCTTCACACCATGGTTTGCCCATTCAAATCATGGGAATGGGTAGCAACTTATTGGTTAGCGATGAAGGACTAAGGGGTATTGTTTTAAAAATAGCATCCCCGTTGGATGGCGTTGCGTTCGAGGATCATCAGGTAACTGCTGAAGCAGGGCTTAAGTGCATTCGCCTTATTGCTCAGTGTTTTCGACATAAGCTTCATGGGCTTGATTTTTTATCCGGCATTCCAGGTACCCTTGGGGGAGCTGTTGCAATGAACGCTGGAGCTTTTGGTCATGCAATCAGTGATCGGTTGCATTCAGCCCTGGTTTATGACCAGGAAGCTCTGGATTGGCAGATTTTTTATTCAAAGGATTTTCAGTTTTCTTACCGGGATAGTTTAATACAAAAAAGCAATCGCTATGTTTTGCTTCAAATTACACTGGATTTAGTGCCAGGTATGGAAAAAGATGAAATTACCCGTATTCGGGAAAAACTGATCAAACGTAAGCTAACTCAACCTTTACAATATCCAAATGCAGGTTGTATATGGAAAAATCCTCCAGGCAATTCTGCTGGAAAAATTATTGAAGAGCTTGGATTGAAGGGGTATTGTTATGGACATGCCCGTATCTCAGAGCTGCATGGTAATTTTATCATTCACGATGGCTCTTCCAATGCAGGAGAAATTTTTGCATTGATCAAATTAGTGGAAGAGCATGTATATCAGGGTACTGGCATTCAATTGGAAAGGGAAATTAAAATATTAGGAAATTTTGGGTTTAAGTTTTAGCTGATTTAGCTATAATTTTTAAAAATGGGCTGGATTTTTATTTGTTTTATCAATTTATTAATCGCAGGAGGCTGTGAATGAAAAGCATTCGTTTTTTTATGGCATCATTAGTGGTGATGTCTTTAGCTGTTTCTATTCTTTCCGGTTGTGGCCCACGAGGCAAAACCCCTCAGGATCTCGTTCCCCGTCAGGCAATTCCTGAATATGGAAAGACCGTCGAGTTTGACTGGTCCAATCTCCCCGAAAACCAGCTGCCCGAATTTTATGGATGGACCGAGCAATACATGTACAATCTTTTATCCCTTGAAATTCTCCAAGAAGAAGATTTGATCAACGCTTCCAGAGAAATAACCCGTGCTGAGTTTATTGACTGGATAGTGAAAGCCAAAATGTTGAGAATAGTTGGCAGGGGACATAGTTTTTCAGATGTTCCAAATGACCATCCCTTACATGATGCCGTCGTAACTGCTGCTGTCAATGGCATCATCGAAAAGACCGAGACTTTTCAGCCCGATGAGCCAATGATTCGATCTGATGCTGCCATGTGGCTCGTTAATGCTGCTGGCGATGCTGCCAAAGAAAAGGCTGCATCCTTTGAAGAACCTCTTATTCCTGCTCAAGATGGATACTTTGAAATCCCTGCTGAAGCTATTGGCACAATGACTACCTGTTATCTTCCTGATTATCAATTGATGTTCTATCGCTGGAACATTACTGATGGCGTAAAAAGCGATTTTCGCTATGTTATGCCTGATAGCCCAATGATTGCTTCAGAAGCTGCCTATTCTGCCTATATGCTGATGTATCCCCCGGTTCGAGGTGGCACCATTATCGTGGGTCAGGCCCAAGAGCCAAAAACCCTCTTTTCGGGATTGGACCAAATGAGTGCAATGAGCCAGATCACCAGCTGTCTGTACGAAGGATCCAGTGGAGGCTATGACAAAGAGTGGGCAATTTTCCCCATCATGATTAAGCGTATTCCTACCCAGGAAAATGGACTTTGGATTATTAAAGAAGATGAAAACGGTGAATTTGCAGGCATGGAAGTCACTTTCGAACTACGCAAGGGACTCAAATGGTCCGATGGTACTGACATCAATGCCCAGGATTTTGTTTTCGCTCGTTATCTTTATAATCATCCTGCTTTTCCCACCATTCATAGTGAAGTTGATTTTTGGATTGATAAAGTGGAAGCTGTAGATGATTACACTATTCGCACCTATTGGAACACTCCTTATCTTTTTGCTTATGCTACTTCACCCTTTCCAAGAAAATTCTTTGAAGAAAAGTATAGCTATCACCTCGAGCCCTTTGACTTGAATGATCCCTCTTACTTTGTTCCTCCATCTGAAGAAAACCCTGATGGATTCAAATCTGAAAAATATCTTGCTGATGAAAAATTTGTTACTGATTGTGCCAATGACGATGTTTACAACGTTCAACCCCTCCATGCTGGACCTTATAAAGTTCAAAAATGGGAGCAGGGTCAAACCATTATTCTTGAGGCAAATGAACACTGGATCTTTGGAAAACCTCTTCTTGACACCATTACTTTCCGTACTATTGGATCTACGGATACCTTGCTAGCTTCTGCCATGGCAGGAAGTATCGACATGACTTTGGTAGGACTTACTTTTGATCAGGCAAAAGAGCTGATTGGTCGCAAAGATATGACTCATCTTCCAATATTTACTCCCTCTTTAACCTGGGAGCACATGGACTTAAACATTGATGATCCCACTCTGAGCGATAAACGAGTACGACATGCCCTTTTGCATGCCATAGATCGTGAAGCTATTTCTATTAGCTTTTTTGAAGGTCAGCAGCCAGTGGCTCATGCATGGCTGCCGCCAAGACATCCTGCTTATGATGAATCTTCAGTAACAAAATATGAATATGATCCTGAAAAAGCAAAAATGCTTCTTGATGAAGCAGGATGGACTCTCAATCCACAAACAAGTATTCGCGAGAAAAATGGCGTACCTTTAAAGATTACTTACATGACCACTGCTGGCAACAAAGCTCGAGAGCAGGTGCAAGCAGTTATTTCTTCCAACTGGAAAGAAATCGGTGTTGACGTTTTAATTAAGAACGAAGAAGCCAGCGTTTTCTTTAATACCACTTTGCGACAAAGAAAATTCGATGGCCCTACTGCGAGTATGTTTGCATGGGTCATGGGACCTAATTCAAATATGTATTCCATGGGCAATTCCAAACAAATTCCAACCCAAGAAAATAACTTTAGCGGTCAAAACTATACTGGTTTTAAAAATGACACTGTTGACCAACTTACTGAAGAAATCCTGCGCTCACTCAGCAAACAGAAAAATTATGAAAATCTTCGCACCATTCAACAGATTCTAACTCAAGAACTACCTTCCCTACCATTGTTTTATCGTCTTGATGTAACTACAGTGCATAAAGATCTAGTAAACTATGAGCCTTCCGGAACATTGGCTGCTACGACCTGGAATGCTCCATACTGGTACTGGAACAGATAAAAAAGAATTAGTCTTCGCGTAGAGAGGAGAGCAAACCATGTGGACATATATCGCTCGACAGTTTCTGCAAAGGGTTCTACTGTTGTTTATTATATCCTTTATTGCATATAATCTTTTTGGGAGTATGTCAAATCCTGTTGATATGCTGATATCCATGAATCCCAATATTACCCAGAGGGAAGTGGATATGTACAAACAACGTATGGGCCTTGACAAACCCGTGCCGGTTCGTTACTTT
>CAZMFK010000160.1:0-4245 GCA_964565545.1 uncultured Caldisericota bacterium
TAGTCTGGGTTTGTGTGCTTTTATGCAGAGCCTCTTGCTACCCCCTTATGCTTTCATTGGAACCCAAGGGTAAAGCCATGCTTAGCTCTGTTGTAGGCCATGGTTGAGAGTGCGGAGTGGAGAAAATCAGCGGGTGGAGGATACCCCTCCTGCTATATGATCGTATAAGCTAAACCCCCCCTGCTTGCCCGAGCTTGCAAGCGGAGTAATCTAATCCAACTCAATAACAGTGAGAAGATGAAAATAATGAGAGCCTGGGATCAACTTAACAGGAGAAATGATTTCATACTGCCCTGGATTGAGTAATTGTAACTTGGTATCGTTGGTTAAGGAAAGTATGTACAAGGTGTTATTGTTGATTTGGACATCACATATTTTATTGATATATGGCACCTTATCATTGCTATTTACTGAAGAAAATGAATCATGACTATTTTTAAGGGACTTTGGAAATGTCATTTCTTTTAGGATAGAGCCGTCGGATTGAATCAGAGTAAGGGTATTCTGGGGATAATCGTCCTCTTGTATTTTTGTATGAAAAAGCATTAGCTGGTTATCTTGAAAGAATAAAAACATATTAAAAGTGATATAGTCATAGGGCCAGGGTTTCAGAGTGAATGGGGTGCGACTGAATTCACTTACTGGAATATTCCATAATAGCTCTCCATCGGTTGACAAAGCTTTAACGTAAATTTCCGCATCATTCAAAGCATTCTCTGGAGGATTTGATTCGGTAGAAGTTTTCTGTTTTCTGCCTGTCAAATAAAGTGTATTACTCTCAAGAATAAAGGCTTCGATAGTAGTATTCTCATCGCGCTCATACGTTTCTTTCCACCTCATTTCACCCTTACTGCCTAATGAAAAATGGAAACTGCGAAATTCTGTTCGATATCCAAAACACCTGAAGGTACCCGCCAGGAAATACTGGTCTTCCTTTTTATGGCAGAAAAGTGAATCTAGATAATAAGGTGAATCCAGTCCCTTGAATAACGGATCCAGGCTTAAGTAGATTTCTTTAAACCATCGCTCTTCACCCTTCAATGAATAGGATCGGATATGCAAGATAGGAAGATCTTCTCGATCTTTTTTAACTCCCTGAACCACATGAATGATTTCATCGTTCACCAACAAATATTTTGATTTTTGGATATCAAGAGAAGAAAAAACCTTAAATGAGTTGGCTTTCTTTTTGTTTCCTGTTTTTTTGTCCAAATACTGCAATGCAAAGGATTTATCATTTCTTTCGAGTAAAAGTAAGTCATTATCCGGGAAACAGATCTTTGAACTATACCAGGAAGAACCTGGAAAGAACTTCATCCATTTCAATTGACCCTTCACATCAAAACAGGCAATGAACCTTTTTTTAAACCATGGTACTCTCCGATCAAATAAAAAACTTGAATCAGTAGATCCAGCGATAAAAACATCTTGACCATCACTGGTCTGAATCTCAATGAAAGTCTTTTGATAGTTCTCCTGTCTATAAAGATACTCGAAGGATTTGTACCATTGCGTTTTGAGACTTGGAAAATCGATATAGGCTAAGTTATAGGAGGCAGAGCTAGAAAGCAGAGATAATGGATACGCTGGAGCAAAATAAAACAAGCCCTGCTGACCAAGAAAAATTTTTCCCTCCTGGGCAAAACCAAATGAAGAAAAAGTTTGTCCTTGAACCGTTCCACTGGAAATAGCCAAAAGAGAATTTGAAAACTTAGGTTTTTCGTCAGAATAGGAATAGAGAAATGATATGCACTTGGCTCTGGAAGCTCATCCTGATTACATCCATTGATCTGAAAACTAAGTAAAAGTACCATTAATCCTAAAACAATTCGAAACAAGCCATTTTTTTTATTTATCTTCATTGAGAACAAAAGAGCCAAGTTCGTTCTTCTAAGCTTCATGCCAGCCTCCACCATGATCCAGTGTTCTAATAATACCTTCAGATGCTATAAAAATGATGTCATGCAAGCTGTAATTTGTCTTGTGTCACCTGCCAAAAAAGCTCATAAGACCATACAGAAAAATCATATGTCCTTTCAGTAAATGCATAGACATCTTTAATTGCCTGGTGGTAGTCAAGCTCGGTAAATCTTATTTTCAATAACTTTAGCAAGCCATCTCTATCGAGCCGTAGTTCTTTTTTTAAATTTCCACTCTGTTTTAAACGTTGCTCGAGATGGTTGAGATCTACAGGCACGCTTCTGGACAAAAGCCATAAATAATCAAAAAAATCTCTTCCTTTTACTCTATTCTTCCATTTCCTGCATAGCAAGGCATGAATTTTACCCGCTAAAATCGAGGAAAGGGAATAAGCCCTTACGCTAAATGGTAGGGGGCTTAGAAGGTATTTTATCTCGGTTGAAGCTCCGGAAGGTGGATCCGTGTCAAGTTCCAGTTTGACTTTTAGCAAATCATTGGATGAAAAAGACAGCTTGGGCTTTGAGGGAAAGACATTGATTAAGTGCTTTTGAGTATTACCTTTTAAAAAAGCTGACTGAATGGGAGAAAATCCTGTTTTTTCCTTAATATTCAGCTCCATTTGAAAACCATAGGCTTGAAGACTCTGTTGAATAGGATCAAAATAGTTTTGGAGATTAAAATGAGCATCTTTTTCCATGAGAGAAAAATCCAGATCTTCTGAAAAGCGATCCAGCTGGTGAATAATACGAAGTGCAGAGCCACCGTAAAAAACTGCTTTCTGAAAAAAATCACTCTTGGAGAGCCCTAGCAAAACGATTTCCTGGATAATTTCCAAGGCAGCATGCTTTAGATCTTCTTTTGAATTTGTCTGATAGTTTGACAGTAACTCTCGAATTAAAATGCTCATCAGCGTTTGGCCTTCAGCCATTGATAAAAGAGTCGTCCATTGCTTTGATGATATCGCGAACTTAAAAAATCAAGTTGACTATGGTCCATATCTTTCATCATATCCAGATCCATTCGAAGATCGTCTAACACTAATTGTTCCATAGCTTTCATGGAACGGACTCCTCGAATCTTGGACAAGGTATCGAGCACAGCTTTTTCCATGGAGGCCATGAGGAAGGGGTGTTTTTCATCTTCTGCTATCCGACGAATTCCATGGGCATATACTGAGGGAGAAATATCATGATAAACAAAGTTGCCCAGAGGGGTGCGATAGATTTTGCTTTTATGCTTTTTAAAAGAGGCTGAGGTGAGCCATTTTACCTGCTCTGGAATCAAACCATAATAGCTCAGGGCATATTCAAAAGAAATATAGGAGGGGAAACAAATCAAGTTTGCAAGGGTTTGTAAAGAATAATCTTTTGATTCTGCGTCAACATATAGCCCTCTACGCAAGCGAATGAGTTTTTTATTGCGTACAAGCTGACTAATTTTGGATTTCGGGTAGGCATAGTTTTTATATCGATCCATCAATAAGGCATAGTCAAGATAAACTTCATTTTGTTTTTGCATACTTTTCTCCACTAAGTAGTTATTTTAACCACTATCTGGAGAATAGCAACATTATTACGGATTCATTTCCTCGTGCCAGCATGAAAGCAAGGGGTGAAAGAATCAAGGAAGGTATAGGTAGACTGCTTAGCCTTCATTTTAAGGGAGTTTTCCACCGGTAGAGCGTGTGCTGATCTTTAAAGAAGTATAAATAGGTACCATCATTATGAGTTTTCAAAAATTCCCGACGAAAAGAGTGAGAGGGATTAGTCACAATAATGCAATTTAAAGAGACTGAAGAGTCATAAATATAGTACCGTTGTCCTATGATTTTACCATTTTTTCCTATGATCTCATGCATCATCCAATAATGACCAAAACAGGGACCTACAAGGTTGTTATGAAATAAATCCCGCCAAAGGTAAATTTCATTGCTTCGTAAATCATACTTGTTATACTTCATGACTATTCTTTTTTCATTCGTGTAAAGATCATATTCTAAAATACCATCTTTACTATCATATTTACCAGCATACTCTTGTTCTTCACCAGAAGGGATTGATTCAGAAAAGCAAATGTATAATTTATTACCTTGAATCTTTGTAATTCTCGAAAATGACATAGCAGAACTTTGTAAAGAAAAGTGGCGCGTGAGAGTAGAGGAGTCCATTGAAAGGTAATCGATTGAATACAACAGGTGGTTTTTAGAACTATCATCTCTTTTGTCCCCAGGAACAAGGAAATAAAGCTTGTTTTGATAAAAATACATACCTTTCAAATCATGAAGTTTAATACCAGGAATACTTCCATGTTTTGAAATTATTTTTT
>CAZMFK010000161.1:0-4240 GCA_964565545.1 uncultured Caldisericota bacterium
AGTATAGTTCTTCATTATGGTACTGATGGTTCACCTTTCAGAGCCAACTATGGTTTGTTTCGCCGTACTGACCAATACCTGCCTTCCTATGGAGACTTTATTGCCAGTGACAAAGTTGCTGACGGCAACCGACCTCCAGACAAAAGAGAGAATGACTATGACCAGACCTATTTAGACAGATTTAACTTCTTAAGCGGTTACTGGAAGGATATGACCAAACTTCTCAATCCACCACCTCCTCCTCCAGCTCCACCACCCCCTGCCGATTTCCTAAAACAAACTGACGGCAAATTTGCCATGTGGGCGCTCAGTACTCGAGGACCCAGCTCTGATGGACGCATCAAACCCGATTTGGTTGCTCCGGGTAGCATGATCATAGGGCCTCAGTCCAGTTATGTTGGAAATTCTGCTGGATCCAACCCCGCATATCCTTTTGAGTATGGTTATCCCTCCGGGCACCCTGGCATTCCTACTCCCCAGCCAGCACCTTCGGGTTATGTATATATGAGTGGCACTTCGATGTCTGCTGCGTTTGTTTCCGGGGCTGCCGCTCTGGTTCGCCAATATTATCGACAGGTACACGATCTTGACAAAGAGGGTATTTTAAGCCCTTCAGCTCCTTTAATCAAAGCTACCCTGATTCATGGCGCTACCAACATGGCTGAAGAAACTTATCCCAATCAGTATGACGTTATTGAGGATGGCAATCGCATCATTAAATCACATAACGATGTTACCGCCCGACCTGACTTTAATCAGGGATGGGGACGATTGAACGTCTACAAATCCCTGTTCCCCATAGCTCCGAAGGTCCAGCGCTGGGATGATAATGTGATCGGTATTGATGAAAGTATTATTGAGTACAAAATCATTGTAGATCGCACTGATGTACCTTTTGAAGCTACTCTGGTTTGGAACGATCGTTCAGGTAATCCCAATACCTGGCCTATGCTGTTTTACGATATGGACCTTGTTGTTCTTGAACCCGGACAAAGTGGGACAATTTTCCGCGGAAATCAGTTTGGCGACCCCGAACTCAACCAAAATCCCAATTTCTCCGTACCAAATCCGCCTGGAACTGACACTCTTAACAATGTCGAACGTGTAGTAATCGAAAAACCTATCAAAGGTGAATATACCATTCAAGTTATTCCTGCAAACTTCCCCAAAGCTATTGGTCGTCAACCCATTCCTTACGCATTAATCTATTCTGGGGGATTCCGTGACATTCCTATCGAACATCCCATCCCTGTCATGAATACCCTTGGTCTGGGCTTCCTTGCAATTGCCCTACTCCTGGCTGGAGTTTTTGGTATTCGCAAAAGCTTCCATACTGTTAGATCTTAAATATTAATTTGAAAGAGCAGGTAATTGGTTTTAACCAATTACCTGCTCTTTTTTTTTCCAATGAAAAAAACCAAACAAAATAAAATTAATCCAAAAAAATTGGTTATCAACCCAAGTTTGCGCTTTATCCTGCTTTCCATTTTTATAATCAGTATCCTTGTTTTTATTTCATCACTAAATTTCATCCAACAGTTTTTAACTGCCTTTACTGCTCTAAGTTTGCATTCGATACTCAATGCTTTGGGTATTTCCGTTCGTTTGGTAGAACCCATTGTCCTTCAACTGGTTCATGGCTCCCAAATGAAGTTTTCCATTATTCCGGATTGTACGGGTATCTATCCTGCAGTGGTACTCTGTGGATTTATCTTCGCTTTTCCAGCGAATAGTCGAAAAAAGACATTGGGCATTTTTGGCGCTATCGCAGCATCATTTGTCATGAATTACCTTCGATTGGTTAGTTTAATCGCACTTGCCCAAGTATCTGTCAGAACTTTCGAGATAGCCCATTTAATTATATGGCAAAGCTCATTTATCATCCTTGTTATTGCTTATTTTCTTTGGTGGTTGCGATGGAAATAATTCGACGACTCTCTTTTGGTTTCCTGCTTCGCTTTATCGTCTGGTTTTTACTATTCCTTGCTTTATGGTCTCTTGTCTCAAGCAGTTACAGTTGGTTTAAAATGCAAACCCTGCAACAAATCCTTTCATGGATTTATCCTACACAAACTCCTTTTATCCGAAATCCAGGATTTTTGCAAGGCTTTGCAATCAGTGAATTAACCTTGCTCTCGCTAATCTTTGCCCGATGGAACAAAGTCGATCTTTCGTCCATTAAAAAATATCCCTGGACTAAAGTTTTAGGCTGTATTGCAATATTGTTTATCATAAATATTGCCAGTCAGTTGATGGAAGTTATTTCCCAACGTTCAAGTACATTTTTCCTAAATTATGCTGTTACCTGGCTACTTTCCGTGGGAGTCATTGTGCTTCCATTTCTTTGCTGGGTATGGTTGGAATCCACTTTAAAACCAGCTTAGTTATTTGTTTTTCGAGATCAAGCAGGGACTTATTATTTTGAATTATAACGTCAGCTCGTTTTTTTTGTTTCAGGATTTTTTCCTGGGCACTCATAAGCATAAAAATACGACTATCCTCTATGCCTTTATCTCTAAGCCTCTGCTGACGAACATTTTTTTTTGCATCAATATATATGATTTTGTCGCAAATTTTATGCCACCTTGCACTTATCAGCACAGCTGCATCAATTATAGTTCCATTATTGTTTGATAGATTGCGTCTGGTTACAGTTTTTAGTCGCTCTTCAATCATGGGCCAGAGAATACGCTCCAGTAAATTCAGTGAAGGGTGGTCTCTGAACACCAAATTGCCCAGCACAGTTTTATTGATTGTTCCGTCATTATGAACTATCTGAGTGCCAAAGTATTTAGTCAATATTAGCTGAGTAGTTGCTTGATCCAGCATTTGATGAACAACCATATCAGCAGAAATACAAGACCATCCAAGCTTGTTTGCCAGCATAACACTGAAAGTGCTTTTGCCAGAACCCACAGGCCCAAACACTCCAATAACTCCAGGTGTCTTACTCATGGGTGGCGTTGAGTTCTGATAGGTTGGGTCCTGATTTGAAATGCACCTTTAATGGCACCTTCAAAGCAACTGCATTTTCCATTTTTTCTTTAGCAAGAGCAATAAGGTAGTCAATCTGAGAAGGATGACTTTCCCATATCAATTCATCATGAATCTGCAACAACAAAAAGCACTTTTCATTGGATAATAATTCATCGTGCATCTGTATCATTGCTATTTTAATAATATCCGCCGAAGTGCCCTGTATAACAGTATTCACCGCCAAACGCTCCCCCAGTTGGACTAATTGTTTATTTTTACTCTTTATTTCCGGGATAGGCCGTTTTCGTTTAATCCAGGTTTCAACATAGCCACGATCAACAGCTTGCTGAATAATTTGTTCGCGAAATCTTTGAACTCCAGGATAGGTATCAAAATATCGATCAATCATGCCACTTGCTTCATTTTCGCTAACTTTAAGTGATCTGGCCAAACCAAAAGAACTCATCCCATAGATAATTCCAAAATTAATTGCCTTAGCTGCCCTTCGCTGTGAATCGCTGATTAAATCACTTTCTTTTAGATGAAATATCCTTCGAGCTGTTTGTGAATGAATATCTTTGTCCATCATAAATGATTCCTGCAATAAAACATCCTCTGAATAATGAGCTAAAACCCTTAGATCAATCTGAGAGTAATCGGCAGAAACAAAAAGCCAGTCACGATGGGATGGCACAAATACAGATCTGATAGAAACTTCATTTTCCGAATCAGCAGGAAGGTTTTGCAAATTGGGATCAACACTGGATATTCTACCAGTAGAGGGTCCTGCTTGTAAAAAAGTAGTATGGAGTTGGTGCTGATCGTCCATTTTTTGCATAAATGCGTTGACATAGGTATTCAACAATTTATTTGACTCACGATATTGCTTGATTTTTCCTATCATTGGATGCAAGCTTTGTAAGGAATCCAAAACTTCGCTATCGGTAGAATAACCTGTTTTCGTTTTTTTGATTGCAGGCAGTTTCAGCTTTTCAAATAATACAAAAGCAAGTTGCTTGGGAGAGGAAACGTTAAAGTCCATGCCAGCCATCTGATGAATTTCTTTCTGAACATGATCTATTTGCTGGCTCAGTGCTTTTTTTATGTGGTTTAACTTTTCTGCGGAAATTTTAATTCCCCGCATTTCCATGCTAAATAAAACTGATAACAAGGGTTTTTCAATTTCATTGTAAACAAAGGAAAGCCCTTCCTCATGAATTTGATCAGAAATTAACTGCCAGGATTCCATGAGCAAGATGGCTAA
>CAZMFK010000162.1:0-4218 GCA_964565545.1 uncultured Caldisericota bacterium
TTTACAATTTCCCTTATACCCTGGGCTGTTTGACCAGTCTGTATCTGTATCAGCAGTATCTTAACGAAGGGGCAGCCTTTTTGCCCCGGTATCAACAATTTTTGGGAAGATGCGGTTGGGGAACTGTAGAAGAAATTACTTCTTCCGTGGGGATCAATATCCATTCGGACGAATTTATACAGACCACCTTTGGGCTGATTGATAAGGATATCCGAGAATTTCAGGAGCTGGCAAACAAAACAGGCTTGTTTTATTAAAGCTTATTAGGGTCGGGTTTCCTGCTCCAGATATTGGATAAAAACTTTTCTACTGTCAGCTTCCCATTTCACTTCTCCGCCCATTTGCTCGGTCATCCAGCGTATGGGCATCATGAGTCGGTTTTGGATGATCTCAGGGGGAACAGGCATGGTCACTTTTTGGCCATTTACCCGTGCTTCCCGATGTCCCACTCTCATGACTATGTGATGGAAGGGGGTTTTCCAGATCACTTCATCCACTGTTCCTCGAAGGGGATGAGTTTTAACTTCAAGCTCTGCCTGGAAAAATTCGCTCATTAATCTTACTGGAAGGTAAGTGGACTGGTGCAATATGAGGGGAGGCACATCATTTACAAAAGCTTTTCCGTTGTTTTCTATGCTGTGATTGCCAATTTGCATCTGGATATTGAGGCCAAACCAATAGCTCAGGATTTGAGACGACTCATTGCCAAAACGGTCCTGAATCAGAATATTAAAATCATACTTTCCTGCTGACCTGACTTGAAGCGGATGTCGAATGAGGCCTTCCTCCCCTATCCATAGGGAGCTTTGATTAATCCAAACTTCCGCATTGGGCTTGGTTTTAGCTTCAAAAAATATGGTATGAAAAAGGGAAGTGCTTCCAGGTTCGGGAAAAATATCATTTAGCAACGGAAGACTTTGGTCAAGCTGAAAACCAATGGTTTTGCTGAAATGCCATCCAGCTTCATCACTAAGAATTAGAAATACTGATTCTTCTGGTTGATTCAATGCTACAGTAAATGAAAAGGAACCGTCGTTAAGGTTAACTTTAACTTCCCGGGTTTCTGCCAGGAGCTGTGCGTCATATACTTCCTTCTCAATGCCATGATCAGTAAGTACTTGTTTTTCAACCTTTCCGCTGATTTCAATGGAGTTTTGATTGGTGTAATTCATCGGATAGGGTGGATGAATAATCTCAAAATGAGGTTTGAGGGTATCAACTTTTAACTCCAGTTGTTGTATGGGAGATTGTCCGTAAGCATCGCGGATAAAATAGAAAAGTGTCATCTGATAAAAGCCATCAGGCATTTCCTGCGCACCACGGTATCGTTCATAGTACTCCTGGCTTTGATGGTTCCATGAAAACCACAATTCTGCAGTGTCTGAATCCGAAAGCAATTCCATCACTGGTGGTGCTATAAACCAACCATTTTCTCCATGCTTTCCGCCAGACCACTCTGCTTTTGCTTTGGGCAGGGGAGGAGCAATGAAGAAGGGGGGTGAAGCTATTCGCTGGGTTTCTTGTGAGGTTTCAAGCCATAGGTGGTAATCCTGCATTCCATCGCAAGGGTTCATCAAGCCTGCAGTTTCTGAAAAATGCAGATGGAGATTGTACTCATCAATAGAGATACCTAATGTGATTCTGATTTCATGAAGACCAATCCTTTCAACTTCTCTCGCAGAGCGTTGATTAATAGTGACAGTGGAGGAATCTATGGTATCAGGTAATTGGTAGGAATCGGGAAATATTAAACTTATCCAGTCTTTTTCCGAGAGTTGCCCCTTGGCTCCAAGTTCGAGCAATATTTCATAGGCACTGGTTTCGCAAGCATTCCAAACGACAGGATGCACCTTGTTGATCATCAATCGAGCTTCTTG
Organism: uncultured Caldisericota bacterium; assembly: GCA_964565545.1. Classification (GTDB taxonomy): domain Bacteria; phylum Caldisericota; class Caldisericia; order UBA6126; family UBA6126; genus T3SED10-260. Next base: position 1,878 of record CAZMFK010000162.1, read on the forward strand.
AATATTTACAGCGATCGTTGGAATCCAGAGATTATCAGCAGAAGTCTTAAGGTAAAGTTTTACTGGGCCTGCCTTTGATGGATTAATGATGCCCGTTTCCGGGAGAAATTTAATGATTAAAGGTTCATGGGTTGCAAATTTGCTGAAAGGAATAAGGGTAATAATGCTGTCTTTGATAAGAACTTGGTTTGGCTTTTCTCCATTGATCTCCACTGTTTCCAATTCAATATGTTCCGGAAGCGTAAAACTGGTCGGAAATTTGAGATATAATGGATGATCCTGGTCAAACTCCCATGGTTTCTCCAGTGATACCAGCAGATCCAACTGAGCTTGTCGCTCTGTTTTTGCGGGTTGGATATTTAAGGGTATTTCATCACTGCTGATGATATAAGGCATGGATTTTACCCATTCAGTATCTTCAGAGCTAGACACTTCCAATTGGTAAGTTCCGCTTTTTTTGGGATTGATGATGCCAAGCTCTTTGCTTATTTGAATCACCACCCTGCCTGCATTAGCTACGGAAAGAGGGCTGATCAGGAGCAGGAGATGATCATTCCAGGAGTAGGATGCCCTTAGAGGAACTTCGTTTATTTTGATGTAATAGCTGTGCTTTGAATCTTGGTTCTGAGCAAACAAAGTATCTTTGGGGAATCGGATCCGAATCCGGCTCTGGTTGGCTATTAATGCCCCACCAAGACCCAGATTAAAACTAATGGTATATTCTGCAGGAGAGAAGGGGAGAGATGGATCAGCCATAACCTCGGGAATACCCTCCGGTACTCCGATTTTGCTTTCGACTATGGTGTAATGTGTTGACTCCATCGTCCCATGACTGGCCGTATGAATCTTCATTTTGTATAAGCCAGCTTTGCTAGGATTTATAAAACCTGCCCTGTCAGGGATAACAATGGTGGTATAAGTATAATCCGGATCCTGAGGATTGATGCTTCGAGGAAAGGAAAAAGTCAGCGTGCGTTCTTTTTCATCAAGAGTTGGCGGAGAATGACAGGATCCACAGGGAAAAGCACCAATGTATATAGTTTCGACTAATTTTTCCAGAGCAACTCTTCGAAGGGAAGGATCCTCCGGCAAATCGGGCATTTTGCTGTCTTCCGGCCATTGAATACTGAGCCAGTCGGTTGCAGAAATCGCTTTTTCAAACTTAACCCGGAGGATATGAGTAGCAGCAGCACTTACTCGAATGGGCTGAAGCTCAACTGTAAAAGGCGATTCAGCAGCCATGCTTCTAAGGGAGAAAGGTGCGGTAAGCATACTCAAAGCGAGCCATAGGGCAGTGATTGTTTTTTTCATGCTACTGATTCCTCCACATATATCAGCAATTAAATATATAACAAAAAAATAATATAATAAACCTTTTATATTTCAATAATACTTTCCAGCTATTTATTTAATTAAACCAAGCTTATGGAAAAAAAGGTCAAGAAAGTTAGAATTTCATTTTTTGATTGATATCCCGGTAAGATTCCGGGGTCCCGATATCGTAGCATTCTCCCTGGATGGGGTAGGCCAAAACTTCTTTTCTGGTATAAAGCCAGGCAGGGAAAAATCCCGGAGCATCCGGGTTTCCGCCTTCGCTTAAATACTGCCCTATCAGGGGAAGGGTATCGCTTCGGTATAGATAGCCAGCAAACGATGCTTTGTTGGATTTGGGACTAAGCGGCTTTTCTTCAAAGCCAACAACTCTTCCTGTTTCATCCAGCTCTACTACTCCCATTCTTTGAAGCTGTTTAATATCCTGGATCTCTTTGACCAGGAAACAATCCTTTTGATGGAGAGCATAAAACTGGTAGAAATCCTTGAGTTGAAAAGTGAAAAAAGTGTCTCCAGCTATAATTAAGACATCGTCATCCATGGCATAGCGATTTATAGCAAGCTGGATGTCTCCAATCGCTCCAAGCTTATTTTCCTCGCTAGTACTGCCGTCATCCACGATGCTAATCGGGATTTTTCCAGACTGATGACTTAACCATTCCTCGAAATTGGCAGCAAACTTATGATTGCTGATAACATAAACATGGTCAATAGCAGGAATGGAAACTATTTCATCCAGGATGTAATCGATGATTGCCTTTCCTGCAATTGGTAAAAGCGCTTTGGGTTGATTTTCTGTCAATGGGTATAAGCGAGTGGCATACCCTGCGGCTAGAATCAATGCTTTCATCTTGTTCCCCCCACTTTCGATTTATGATAAAGATAAGCAAGATATCATGGAATTGCAAGAACCATGTCTGCAATGTATCATTTACAGCCATACCTTATTGTCAACATACTATAATCAATGTTGTGTCAAACATTATAAAAGATCTTTATTAATGGAGAA
>CAZMFK010000163.1:0-4191 GCA_964565545.1 uncultured Caldisericota bacterium
CCCATGGTTTTAACTTAATCCAATTTTATACTTGACATGAACCATAGTATCTGACAAGAATAGTTGTGGGAGGGTAGCTAATGATGGAAAAAAAAGAAAAAAGTACAGCCCATAAGCTGAGAGAGCAAGTCCGAAATTTCCCCAATGTCCCAGGAATATACATCTGGAGATCTTCGACTATGGATGTGCTCTATGTTGGCAAAGCAAGTTCGCTACAAAAAAGGGTTGCAAGCTATTTCAGCCATGCCCGCAAGGATCCAAAAGTAGCTCAATTGATTGCAGAATCCTACACGATAGATATTATTCTTACCAATTCACCTTATGAGGCTCTTTTGTTGGAAAGCAACTTCATCAAACGATATCTTCCCCCTTACAATATTCGTCTAAAGGATGCCAAAAGTTATCAGTACATTTGTATCAGCAAAGATAGATATCCTGTATTAAAAAGAGTTCGACAAATTCAAAATCAGGACAAGGCAAATTATTTCGGTCCTTTTACCTCAGGCAAAGATACGATTGCGCTTTTTAGCTTGATAGCCAAAACATTTCAACTAAGAACATGCAAACAAAAAAGCTTGAAAATCAGTGCTGGTCGAAGCTGTCTGAATTACTTCATTGGCAAATGTTCTGGTCCTTGCGATAATCATATCAGCGAGGAAGAATATGCCAACAAGGTCCGACAAGCTTTGCTTTTTTTAAAGCAGGATTATCACTTACTAAAAAAGGAATTACAAAATCAAATGCTAAAAGCAGCAAAAGCTGAAAATTTTGAATATGCCGCCCTTCTGAGAGATCGTTTGTTAAGCTTGGACACTTTACTACAAAAACAAAGAGTCATCTACTCTACCCAACTCGAACAGGACGTTATTGCACTATATTGCATAGGGAAAGAAGCTTGCATCGATATGATCAAAATCAGGGAAGGCAAACTGATTTATGAGGATCATTTTTTTCTGGATATCGGCTTGGAAGAAAAAGAAGAAGAAATTCTCAGCTCCTTTATTATCCAATATTATTTTCAAATCAGTGCTGGAAAAATTCCAAAAGAAATCCTGGTCTCCCATGTACCTGCCTTATCTGAAGAAGTTTTATCCGCATTAAAAGAGCATTATCAAACCCAAAGCCTGTCTTTTCTCAAGCCAAAGCGAGGACAAAAAAACGATTTAGTCCAAATGGGCCTGAAAAATGCCCGTAACCACCTGGAATATAAATTAAAGCCTACAGAAACTGATATTTCTCAAATTAGGCCAGTACTACTAGAAATGCAGAAACGATTTATGCTTCCATGCATCCCGATGCAAATTGAAGGATATGATGTTTCTCATATTTCTGGATCAGCAACTACAGTTTCCATGGTTTGTTTTGAAAATGCTCAACCCAATAAAAAAGCTTATCGCTATTTTCGTATCAAGTCTGTTAACAAGCCAGATGATCCTGCCAGCTTGAAAGAAGCCTTAACACGAAGAATCAAGCACAATGACGAGAAATTCGGATTTTTGCCTGATCTGTGGTTGATTGACGGGGGCATAGCCCAGTTCAACACAGCCCAAAGAATTATTGAAGAAAATAGTTTGCCAGTCAGTGTGCTCTCCCTTGCTAAAAAAGAAGAATTATGCTATTTCGACAACAAACATCCCCCACTACGAATGAACAAGGAGGATCCAGTTCTTAGATTATTACAATATGTCCGGGATGAATCGCACCGTTTTGCTCGAAAACATGCTACTCGAAAATATCGCAAGACAAGTTTGAAAAAATAATCCAAACTCTCTTCCCTTTTTTAATCAAAATGCCCCTGAACTATTTTTCTTTTTTTTAGTTTATTTGTTTAAATAGTACTTGCCAAGGGGGATTAAAATATGACAATGAAATTAATCAAACTTTTTCTTTCATTAAGAATTTTTGCTTTAAGCTTTTTTTTACTTGCATCTCACTTTTTTTATTTTCCAATAGTTTTCGTTGATGCAAATCCCACCTTAGATGGTGTAATTCAAAAAGATGAATATACCCAATCCAAAACTTACGACAACAACAACTTTGAACTACATTGGCGAGTGGAAAGTCCGAATTTTTTCATGGCTATTAGAGCAAAAACCAAAGGCTGGGTATCAGTAGGTTTCTCTCCAACAGTAATGATGAAAGATGCTGACATGATCATCGGCTGGGTTGAATCCAACAACGAAGTTAAGATTTTTGATGCCTTTTCCACTGGAGATATGGGACCCCATCCTCCCGATGAAAATTTGGGGGGCAACAACGATATTATTGCATTCGGCGGAACTGAAAGTGGCGAATGGACCACCCTCGAATTCCAACGGAAACTGGATACTGGAGACAAATATGATAAAGTATTTCCTTCCTCGGGTAATATTAAAATCATCGTAGCTTATGGTTCCAGAGATGAATTTGCCTCAATGCACCGTTTTCGTGCTACGGATTCGATTACAGTTGAAGCTGCCAAAGTCGAAAAAAAATATAAAGAAATATCTGCAATGGAAGCCAAACAACTTTATGATAGTGATTACACGCTAATGATTTTGGATGTCTCTTCTGCATGGAAGAATGGTCATCTTCCGGGAGCGGTCAATATCGAATTCAACCAATTAACCCAAAATTTAGGCAAATTTAACAAAGAACGCCCAATTCTGGTTTACTGCCATGGCGATGCTCCAGCTATCTTCGCTGCAGATTTACTCAGCAAAAATGGGTTTTCTGCTGTATATCGCCTGCTTGGTAACTATGGTGCATGGACCAGGGAAGGTTTTCCTGTTGAAAAGTACAAAGAAGTCACAAAACTAAAATTTCAAATAGGCAATGAACAATATTGGCTTGACGAAACTTTAAAAACTATGGACACACGACCCGTTATTCTTGAAGGCCGCACGATGCTACCAATTCGGTTTCTTGCTGAAGCTTTGGGTGCCCGAGTTGGCTGGGAAGCAAACCTACAGCAGGTTTCGATTTATCTTCAGTTTATTGAAGTTAAACTGCAGATAGGCAATGCCATGGCTGTGGTCAATGGGAAAAATACAGCCATTGATCCTTCCAACGAAAAGGTTAAACCTATAGTTGTTCCTCCAGGAAGAACCCTGCTACCATTAAGGTTCGTAGCTGAAAGCCTTCAATGTAAAGTTGACTGGAATCCAGCTCAACAGGAAGTGTTGATCACCTATGCCCCTTGATTTCTTTGTTTAAGCAATAGCCCCCCGCTTTCTTTTTTAAATCACAGAGCACCTTTTTGCAAAAAGGTGCTCTGTGATTTAAAATACCTTAGTATAAAAACAAAGATGTATTATAATGATGATATTTGCTTATAGCTGGAAGCTTGGTTAAGTTGATTGCTATAATTATAAAGGTGGCTGCAAATGAGAAAAGGATTATTGTTTTTTGGCCTGTCAATCATACTTTTAATGGTGAGTCTAAATACAGGAGCATGTACTTCAGGCAAAAAAAATACCAGCCTTACCCCTCCCGATAATCAGATTATTAAATTTACTGATCGTTTTTCAATCCAGGTAGGATCAAAAAGTTTTTCCATTAATGAAGAAAAATACGAGTTAAATGCTCCGGTAGTTGAAATTGATGGTCATTCCTATCTTCCTCTCCGTTTTTTTCTTGATTACTTTGAAGCAGAAAATATCGCATATAATGAAAAAACCGAAGAAATTACCTTTATTCTTCCCCGATTTAGCGAGATTAACAAAGAAAAATTAAATCAATACCTACCAACAACAAATAATAATAGCGATCCAGACAATCATAATGCACTCAATGAAGAATCTTACGAGTCATATAAATCATTATATATCCAATCCATGACGGAGTCATACAAAGGCATGGCAGTAATTGGTTTTGATGATAACAAAAAAGCTTTTACCCTTACGCCTGAAAATGATCTCTTGGGCATGATTATGCTGGCAATAGACGGCAACCAGAGCAAAATTAACTCCTGGAATGAGTTCATCAAAGCAATCATTACATTATCTAGCTCCATTAAAACTACACTTTCTGATCATTCTGTGATAGTCTTAAATCCCATCGATCCTGCAGATATGTTTTTACATGTTAAAAACGGTGAAGTTATCTTTGACATATTAAAAAAATAGGAAACTAATAGGTATTTTTGTAATTGAATTTTAATTAGAGTGGGGGTTTGACATGAGTTTTTGCAGTAAGTGTGGTTCAAGAGTT
>CAZMFK010000164.1:0-4168 GCA_964565545.1 uncultured Caldisericota bacterium
CCGTATTTGGGCAGTCATTAGATGGTGGAGTAATGTGCGGAAAAGATCAATAAGTTGATCTCGCTTTTCAGTATGATAAAAAAGCTTGTGATTAATCAAGAAAGCTGTCTCAGTAATCTCTGATTGTTCATCTGCTTTTGGCATCGGCACCAGCATCTCTTTAAGCGTGCCAGCATTGATATTGAACTTTCCGTCTGCCGTGCGAATTGCTCTACCAGAAAGCAGTGAAACACCAGTTGATGTCCGAGAGTACTCATCAATAAATTCTGGTGATATTTTTTCATTATGAATACGTACACGAATCAGGTATGAGGCAAAGTAGCAGTCTTCATTAAGCTCTCCCCGATACATAGAACATCGACCAGCGTTTTCTTTTACACCATTCGTTCTCACAAATAATAAATCCCCGTAATTCAGCTTCAGTAATTCCAGTTCGTTTCTTTTTAATATACCGAATTTTAGGTCAGAAATGTCAACCTGGCCCCCAACAACATTTGGGATACGTAGAACTGGCGCTCCGTCGGCTTCATAGTTACATTTAACCGAAGTGCCATAATGAAAAGATTCGGCAATCTCACCAAGACGGCAGACTTCCCAACTCTCTGGCAAAAGGCCGATCTTGGTTTGCTTTTGTTTCTCACCTCGCGTTCCCTCGGCAAAAAGCTTATACATGAGTACCTTCTTGAGCTCAGTTGTCAAGACAATCAGTCGTTCCTGCTGCTCAATGGCTCTCTGAGCTGCTGTCAATAACAATGCAATTTTCTTTTGTTCTAATATGTCAGCTGGATGAGGGACGGAGCTTTCCTTCAAGAGCTTGAAATGGCGATTATATCCGCGACTTGGAATTTTCTGATACATAAGGGCGAAATAAAAAAACTTTGCATCAAAAATTGCTTCATCAGGCTTTAGCACTTTTGTGCCATCTGCTCCAAGCACAAATGGAAAATCAACGAACTTAAAACATCTTGTATGATCCCCAAAAATCACATACGGAAAACCATTATTAACAACCCTCTCTTCATCATCAGAGTATCCTGCAATATAAGACTGCCCTTGGTCTATAACTGGGAAACGACCCGTAGCTTTAATCTCTGAGCTGTTAATTTGGTTTTGACGCTTAACGTCATGACGCACTATACATTCGCTGAATGGTGTAATCTTCCAATCAGTCATCTCAGACTCCCATTTCCCTGAGAATATTTTTCAATAAGGTGTTCGTCTCAGTTATCTCAGCTTCCAGAACTTCAATCTCGTCGACAATCTCAGCAATCGGGCGATATTCCTCGGCATCACTAATATGGATGTGCCGGGAAGGTGAGATATTGTAATCAGTGTTAACAATCTCATCCTTAGTGACGATCCTGCTGAACTTTTCCTCCTCCTGCCACTCCCTGAATGTAGAAGCAATCCGTTCAATGCCGTCATCGGGCAGATAGTTCTTTGGATCACCCTTAGCAAAAACCTTGCTGGCATTAACGAGCAACATTTTACCCTGCTGTTCTTCTGGTTTAGACCTGTTCAGGAAAAGGAGGATTCCAGGGGCAGAAGTGTTGTAGAACATGTTCTCTGCCAGGTAAATGACTCCTTCAATCAGATCCTGCTCCACAAACCACTTACGGACTTCCTTCTCCTTATTCTTGTTAACGTTACCTGACCCGCGCGAGGCAGCCCCGGTATCTAAAACAATAGCGGCTCGACCCTTATCGTTTAGCGAAGCGGTCATATGCTGAACCCATCCCCAATCAGCCGATTGCTTACCGGGAAAGCCAGCTCCCTGAGGAAAACGGCCAAACTCGTCGTTGTCATAGTCCTGTTCAGTAAACCAGTCCTGATTCCACATGGGGTTGGCGACAACCCGATCAAAAGCCTGAAGACGGCCTCCCTGACGAAACTTCGGGTTGCGGAAAGTGTCTCCTATTTCAACCTGCCCCTCCATATCGTGTATAATCATATTCATGTTGGCCATAGCCCATGTGCTGCCGATATATTCCTGGCCAAAAAGCTGAAGCGGAGCAACCTTCTTGTTTTCTGAAGCAGCCAGTTTATCCTGCAAAACAATCTGGCATTTGATAAGAAGCCCCGCAGAACCACAGCAGGGATCATAAACAGTCATACCTGGCTCAGGATCCATGATCTTAGCCATGACCATGCCTACTTCCTTTGGCGTATAGAACTCTCCCGCTGACTGGCCAGATCCTTCGGCAAATTTACGAATTAGATACTCGTAGCTTCGCCCAATAATATCTGGCTCAACATCATTAAGGCCAAGGCGCTTCTCCGACACCTTCTCGATCAGGTTAGAGAGGCGGTCATCGTCGATATCGCGCTGACCGTGTGTGGTCGCATTAAAATCAATCCGGTCAATAATACCCTGAAGAAGAGGGTTAGCCTTGGCGATCTCACGCAGATATGTAGTGACCTGCTCACCAATTTTCGTTGATAGTTTCCGTATGACAGACCAAATTTCATCATCTGGATTATCCGGCTGTAGCGGGAGATAAAAGCGGACGAGTTTCTGGTCCCGCTTGACAAGCTTAAAGGCCTTTTCGCGAGACCCGACCTTCTCCGCAATACGGTTTAGTTCATCGTCAAATACATCGCAGAGGCGCTTAGTAAATACCAGAGGCAAAATGAAATCCTTATATTTCGGCGCATCCTGTGCACCGCGAATGCTGCAAGCGGCATCCCAGAGCCAAGATTCCAGAGATTTGCCATTACCATAGTTATTTGCCATATGCATTCAGTCCTTTTTATTATAGATCATGTTAAATATCATTTTTAGTACAATGTTCTAGCGTAATAACTTTGATACAGAAAATCAGTTATAAAACCTCAACCTTTATTTCTTCTCCTTCGTATTGATTTAACCCATGTGTTCAATGCCTCAATATCCTGTCTCAATTCCGAAGGTTTTGGCATATCAGCTCGTGCAGCAGGAGCTTGATCATGACCAATTAACCATTTTGAACATTTTGACATGGCAGTTTCCACTGCCTTACAATCTGCTTCTGTTATGTCGGCTACTTGTGTAATATGCATTGTCTGCACACTATTTCTAAAACGCTCAACTATACCCCCTAGAAGAACTTCCTCGACGCCACGCTCCCACGCTTCTCTTAATCGACCATAGATCAGGCCTATTTCCCGCTCATATAACTCTTGGTTGCCATTACGATATAGTTTGTCCACTTCCTGCAATTTGTAGTTTAGATACGAAATTCGCCTAGAGACCTTAAGCGCAACCCATGGGAGATCTTGTGCGCAAACTCCTGAACCTATAGGAAGTTGGCAAACATATTGATCTAACTGTTCAACATCTTGTTCCTCAGAATATTGTTTTAATAGAAGAAGGAAGACTATATCATGGGTAAATACTATAACTTGCCGGTGCTTAGATTCATCTACTAAACGCCGTGCAACTGCTTCCCGCCACTTATAATCAAGTGAGGATACTGGATCATCAAATACTATACTTGATGAATCCTCAGCAGTACTAAGTTCCGCGAAGAATGCAGCAATGGATAGACACCGTTGCTCTCCTTCACTGGCTATTTTCGGCAGATCAACTTTTGGTGCATGCCTTAATGTGAGCTTATGATAAAAAACTCCATCAGCACCTCCAACTTCTTCTAGTTCAACTGCAATTTGCTTGAAAGAAAGCTTTAGTAATTCCTCCTGAAAGCTTTCTTTCAGCTTGTTTGTGACAACTGCTTTTGTAACTGCGCTACTTTTTTGTGTAATGGTATATGTGTTAGTCTCATCAATACATAAACTGTAAGCAGCAATCCTTTTCATTCGTTCAATTTCATTTAAGACCACATCAATATTCTCCTGTAGAATCAAACGTGCTCTTAACTCTTGAATCTCTTTATTTAGGAGATTCAGTTTTTTATCAGTTTTGCTTCCCTGCAAAACATTTATACGCTCCTCAAGCTGATCTGCATACATGTTTACTTTATTCGAGGCAACAGCCAATGCCGGGCAATCTGATTCAAGCTCAACATTTGCATCTAAGGCTTTCAGAGTAGCCTTTCGGCGGTTTTCATTATTTTTAAGTGCTAGTAATATAAAGTCTGATATTGTGTCATTCTCTATACTTAGTTCCTCTAAAATCTCACCAGTTGGAGCATTAGTTATTTCAAGTTCTCTGATTGAATCAAGTAGTTGA
>CAZMFK010000165.1:0-4126 GCA_964565545.1 uncultured Caldisericota bacterium
TATCTTTATAAACAATAGTGTATTCGGGGCCACCGGTCGGCAATTAGCTCCAACTACACTGTTGGGACAAAAAACAGTAACTTATCCTGAGGGTCGGAGGGAGGAGTCGATAGGAAACCCTATCCGTTTTTCAGAGTTACTTTCATCCCTTGATTCTAATGGGTACATAGCACGGGTTGCAGCTAATACCCCTTCCAACATTAAAAAAACCAAAGAGGCTATTCGCAAAGCTTTTGAGGCGCAGATTTCTGGAAAAGGCTACGGTTTGGTTGAGATCCTGGGCTGTTGTCCCTCAAATCTGAAAATGTCTCCGGTCGATTCTATGAGGTGGATAGGGACAGATATGATTCCTTATTATCCACTTGGTGAATTTAAAAAAGTTTAGGTGATTAGGAGGGCTTTTCATGAGTACAACTGAGGTGATCATAGCTGGTTTCGGAGGTCAGGGAATTCTATTTATGGGTCAGATGCTTGCTCATATTGCAAGTGACTTAGGAAAAAAAGTAAGTTGGTTACCATCTTATGGGCCAGAAATGCGTGGAGGGACTGCCAATTGTATGATTTGCATATCTGACCAAGACGTAAACTCGCCACTAGTTTTGGAACCGGACATTTTGGTTTCTATGAACAAACCATCCCTTTTACGCTTTGAAACAGCTGTTAAAAAAGGAGGAACTATAATTCTAAATAAAGACTTGATCGATATAAAACCTAAGAGAAGCGATTTAAAAGTACACTGGGTTCCAGCAGATAGTATCGCCCTCGAGCTAGGAAACCCAAAGATTGCAAATATGGCTGCTTTAGGCGCATTAATTGGAACTTTGGATATTATATCTATTGAGCAATCAATGGATACCATAGAATTAAATACACCACCAAGCAAAATTAACACTCTCTCATCAAACCTGAGAGCACTTCGCCTTGGCTATAATTTGTCAGTTGATACTAAAACGGTCCCCGTAGGAGGGAAAGAAATATGATTCAGATAGAGGAAATACGATGCAAATCTTGTGGTTTATGTGTGGAATTTTGTCCAAAAAAGTGTCTAATAATTACCGAAAAGATAAACGAAAAGGGTCACAAGATTGCCGGAATTATTGACCAGTCATGTTGTGTGTCATGTGGCATTTGTTATACCGTTTGTCCTGATATCGCGATTACGGTATTATAAATAACCATTCTCCTCTTGTGGCGTATCTGGGGAACTTGATAAAAGCAAGCTAATTTGGTATCAGAAGCCATTCCACAAACCATGTAAACCTCCTGATCTGTGCTCTCTATTTTGCACCATTCAGGAGGGTTACACAATTTATAGGATGGTCCCCCAAAGTAAACTTTGTTCCTTGTCTTTCTAAGGTAAATAATCCATCTTGCGGCTGCCGGTTTTTTCGGCGGCTGTATTAATCACCCACCACAAGATATTGTTAATATTTTTAGTTCTGTCAAATTTCGTTTATCGTCGTTAGGGCTTGTAATTATTTGATTAAGTGCCTCATCTTTGTACACACCAACCAACATCAAATGATTTTTAAATTTACCATCTTCAGTTAGTAATCTATCAATAAAACCGCTAAATTGTTTTTCGATATTTTTCAAAACTTCAGCGGCAGTATCGCCTTCAATCATTAGTTGTCTTGTCTTCGTAATTTCAAGTAGCGAAGTGGCATTAACAAAGACTGATACCAAAGCCTTAACCTCCAAAATTCCTTATCAAAACTTAGAAAGATCATGAATATTCAACTCATATAGACGTGCTTCCCTAGGCGCGCCTGTTTCCAAGTCCCAACCCATCATTTCATAATAGAGTTCCATCGCCTTTTTGAAAACAGTCCTATCCATAGATTTACCTTTAAGAATACCTGACTCAAACGGTTCAAAAAATACATCCGGCAAAGTATCGGCGTCTCTTCCGATGCCTTCTCTTACATTAAACAATTTACCAAGGGTTACTGTCCTTTCGCCAGCTTTCATTAGAGCAAACAAACTTATATCCCATCCTGTTACTGCATTAACAACATCAGTAACATGATTCATTGTAAAAACTTTCCCCGGACCATAAGTAAATGCGCACAATGAAAGAGTGTTAAAAAGATTCCATGTTTGGCTTCCATAATAAAAAAATCTAACTTTTTCTGGGCCTAAATTCTGCCCAGGCAACCCTTCAGATATTCCAAGGGGGAAAAGTTCCGGAACACCAAATTTACCGGGTTCAAACAATAAGTCGTGGGGGCATCTAACATGATCCGCTCCGGATGGCGTGGTAGAATATGCCAAGGACAATCCGTATTTGCCTCTTGGATCATGCATTGGCACCTCTTGACCCTTGACAGCGCGAGTGAATTTTTCAGCTCCATTACCGATTATTTTAGCCGCCCTTGCACTACCTTCCGCCAATAAATTGCCTAACCCTCGTCTAAATGCAATATCTTCAATTAGCTGTAAAGCAGCCTCGCCATTACCAAAGACTAAGTCAACCCCACCGGTATCTTCTTTCGTTAATAGTCCGTGCATGTAGCAATCCATTGCGAATGTGATTGTGTTCCCAGTGCTAATAGTATCAAGAGTATACTTATTGCACAATTCATGCGCTTTCGAACATACCTCTATGTCTCCTACAAGCATATTCGAGCCGAAAGCCGCGACAGTTTCATATTCTGGACCACCATATTTTGGATCAATATCAAATTTTCCGCCGGCACATACATGTTTACAGCGAACTGGACAAGCCCAGCAACCTCCTCTCCCAGCATGAATCTTTTCTTTCATAGCTGTAAGAGTTATTTTTTCCATTCCTTCAAAAGACCCACCACGGTAATTACCCGTAGGTAGGATACCACAGGCGTCAAGATCCTCAACGTCCCAACCAATAGTACCGCCTTCATGAAGCAAACTTTCAATTGGGTGAGTTTTTAAATTACTAACAAAAAATTTAGTCAATTCCTGCAATTTTTCTTTGTCATAAAATTCCAGAGTTTTTGTTCCGCGCACAGCAATCGCTTTCAGCAATTTTGAACCCATTACCGCTCCCATACCAGATCTACCATTTGCATGTTTTAACTCATTAACAACTGCCGCATACCTTACCAGATTCTCTCCACCCTGACCAATACAAGCAACTCTAATCTTTTCATCGCCCAAAGTATTACGAATATAATTTTCGGTATACCCAGTATCAGTTCCCCAAATTTCCGAGGCGTCTTTAAATTCCAATCCATTGTCATCAATCCATATCCAGACCGGCTTTAGTGCCTTTCCTTTAATGACAATGGCTTCATAGCCTGCCTTTTTTAATTCCACTGCCCAGAACCCACCGGCCTCGGCTTCACCAAACCCTCCCGTTAAAGGGGATTTTGCGGCTACTGTAAATCTGGATGTACCTGGAACAGGAGCACCAGTCAAAACTGAAACGGAAAATACTAAAAGGTTTTCAGGTCCTAATGGGTCTATGCCTTTTTCCATTTCTGTTAGTAAATAATACGAAGCAAGAGCGCTGCCACCGTAAAAATTTCTAAAAAACTGTTCGTCTTTAGTTTCTATTTCGTATGATAAATTTTCTAAATTTACCTTTAATATTCTTCCATGATATCCATAAGCCATAATTATACCCCCACTAATTCAATATTTATTCGCACAGACCCCCGCCAACACGCCCTTCTCGTTTTCAAAAAAAAGCAATCGGCACTGCATTATAGAATTGAGTCTACTATTTTCATTCTTTCAGTCCAGTGTCAAAGGCTTCTTTAAGCTATTCGTGTTGTCTGTACAAATCCCAAATTATCCAGTGCTTTCGCCACAAGTTTTTTGCTTTCTTTTCTGTTTCTGTAATGCAAAGTCCACATGCGTTTTTTTGTTTCCATGCTGAACTTTACGTCTCTTAATATTCCACATATACCATAATAAAATATAAATGTAAAATTCATGTATTTTTAAAATTATATAAGCTTATCTCATATTATTTTCTTTTACATTTTTCACACGCGTCCAAAATAGAAAAATGAAATAGTAAAGCCTCCGGAATTGGGATATTATTTAGTCGCGACACCAAAAAATACCCAAAGAAACCACGGAGCCAGAACACTGATAAAGTGCATGAGCCTATTCAGTCAAATATTCTCTTAGATGTCCT